>JBJESI010000126.1:0-2078 GCA_051882715.1 Oscillospiraceae bacterium | reverse complement strand
AGAGGGAATGGCCCTCGGTCAGTACATTGCGGGAATGGGATTTTCCAATGTAGGGCTCGGAATAGTTCATTCAATGGCTCACGCTCTCGGAGCGGTTTACGATACTCCGCACGGTGTAGCCAATGCGATACTGCTCCCTAAGGTTATGGAATACAACGCCGACTGCACAGGCGAAAAATACAGGGATATTGCCCGTGCGATGGGCGTAAGCGGAACTGAAAATATGACTTGTGAGGAATACCGCAAGGCTGCTGTTGACGCTGTATATCAGCTTTCAAAGGATGTGGGAATTCCTGCTGATTTAAAGGCTATTGTAAAGGAAGAGGACGTTTTGTTCCTTGCACAGAGTGCAATGGCGGACGCATGCCGACCCGGCAACCCGAAAGACCCGACGCTTGAAGATATTATCGGAATTTATAAATCGCTAATGTAAAAATAACGGTAAAAAAATCAAACCGATAAGGCTTTTTTGTGCGGCAGACTCTGTCTGCCGCATTTGCTTTAGGATACACCGCCAATGCCTAACTTTTCAAAAACAAGAACGGCGAACTCCGCCTCAACATCAAGTGAATTTATGCTTTGGAGCTTTTCAAAATCCTTCCGTGATGTCTTATAGTAATACGGAGTCATCATGAAAAGATTTAAAATATCGCTGTTTGAAGAAAGGAACAGCTTGCTTTTAACATCATGCCTGTTTACGAGTTTAAAGCCTGTGGGCGAAATATTCACAGGTGGATTTTTGTACGGAGTATCGTAAACAGCCTGTTTAAGGCTGAAAAGGTGCTCCTCTGTGGGAACTGCGATAACAAGCAGTCCTTTGGGCTTTAAAACTCTTGCAAATTCGTTGTCGGCAACGGGAGCAAAAATGTCAATAACTGCGTCGCAGGAGCAGTCTGCCAGGGGGATTTTATACACGCTTGCCACTGCACGCTTAATTGTTGCGGAGCGGTTTTTTGCAAGCTCGAGGGCATTTTTTGAAATATCACTCCCGAATATTTCGGGATTTTTCTTTTGCAGAGCGGCCGCTGTTCCCTCGGTATACCAGCATTCGCCGCAGCCTGCGTCAAGAATTACGGGATTATCGGGCAGGTCCGAAAGAGCAGAAATAACAGCGTCTCTCAAAGGTGAATAGTATCCCTTTTCAAGAAAATCCCGCCTTGCGCGTACCATTGCCTTGTCGTCGCCGTGACGTTTCAGCTTGCTCTGCCCGGACATAAGAAGATTTATATAGCCGCTCTTTGAAAAATCGAAGCTGTGATTGTTCCTGCAAACGCAGGATTTGCCTGCTTCGGCGAGCGGACAGCCGCACACGGGGCATATAAAACTATTCATGATATTTGAACCTCGGTTTCTGTAATACAGTCTGCTTAGAATTATAGCATTAAACCGCAGAAAAATAAACCCCGTAAAAAGGTAAAATTGATTTGTGCAAACTTCATAAAAGATAAGCTTGTACTATTCTGTGATTGTTGAATTTGTATATTGTTTTGTTGCTTTTAAATGATTTTTTTTAAAAAAACTTGACAATTTACAATAAAACTATAAAATTAAAAGGTATAGGGGGATATTGAGTCCCCAATATGAAATATACTCAGGAGGTATATCGAAATGAACAAGACATTAAAAAGATTGATGGCATTGTCAATCGCAGGCGTAATGTCTCTCGGCTGTCTGACTGCATGCGGCAAGACAGCGGGAACAGAAAGCGACACTGACAGCGCAAGCTCAGGCTCAGGCGGAGAGCTCGTTATCGGCGGAATCGGACCTTTAACAGGCGGAGCCGCAACATACGGAAACGCTGTTAAAAACGCAGCAGAGCTGGCAGTAAAAGAAATTAACGAAGCAGGCGGCGTTAACGGAATGACTTTGAAGCTCAATTTCCAGGACGATGAGCACAATGCACAGAAAGCAATTAACGCATACAACGTTCTTAAGGACGCTAACATGAAAATCCTTATGGGTACCGTAACAAGCGCTCCCTGTATTGCAGTTGCAGAGCTTACCGAAGAGGATAATATTTTCCAGATAACTCCTTCAGGCTCGGCAGTTGACAGCATTTCGGGTAAGAACGCTTTCCG
>JBJESI010000125.1:0-2080 GCA_051882715.1 Oscillospiraceae bacterium | reverse complement strand
GCTTTTCGGAATCGAGAAAAAGGACGCAGACGGCAATAAGGTAGACTATACCACCGACAAGGCGGAAGTAACAAACTCAACCTCCGTTATGATGCAGACGGTTGCCGGAAACAAGCTTGCAATCGGTTACATTTCTCTGGGCTCTCTCGATAGCAGCGTAAAAGCTCTGAAAATCGACGGAGCCGAAGCGACTGTTGACAACATCAACAATGAAACCTACAAAATTTCAAGACCCTTTAACATTGCAACAAAGGATACCGTAAGCGAAGTAACTCAGGACTTCATCGACTTCATTCTCAGCAAAGAGGGACAGCAGGTAATAACCGACAACAAATACATTACGGTGGCAGGCGAAAGCTCCTACACCGCAAGCGGCAAGAGCGGAGAAATCAAAATCGCAGGCTCATCCTCTGTAACTCCCGTAATGGAAAAATTAAAGGAAGCCTACACAGCCCTCAATCCCAATGTTAAAATCAGCATTCAGCAGAATGACTCCACAACGGGTATGGAATCCGCAAAGAGCGGTATCTGCGACATCGGAATGGCTTCAAGAGCGCTTAAGGACAGCGAAGCGGCAGAGCTTAAGGCAACTGTTATCGCAAAGGACGGAATTGCGGTTATCGTAAACAACGAAAACCCCGTAAGCGAGCTTACCTCCGAGCAGGTAATGGAAATCTACACCGACGAGATCAGCGACTGGTCCGAGGTTCAGTAAAAGAGCGTAAAGGCAGCAGGTTTTCCCTGCTGCCGCCTCTGTACGGAGAGTAATATGAAAAATATTTCTGAAACCTTAATGAAAATAGTGTTCGCAATTTGCGCCTGCGTATCAATACTGTGCGTGGCGCTTATCTGCGTTTTTATGTTTGCAAACGGAATCCCCGCCATAAAGGAAATCGGCGTTTTTGATTTCCTGCTGGGGCAAAAGTGGAAGCCCGGCAACGGACTTTACGGCATTTTCCCCATGATTGTGGGAAGTATTTATGTAACGGCAGGCGCAATCATCATCGGAGTTCCCATCGGAATACTCTGTGCGGTTTTTCTCGCAAAATACTGCCCCGAAAAGCTTTACAAGATAATTAAGCCCGCCGTGGATTTGCTTGCGGGAATACCGTCCATTGTGTACGGCTTTTTCGGGCTTGTTGTAATCGTTCCCATCATGCAGAAAACCGTGGGCGGAAGCGGAAAGAGCGTGCTTACCGCCTCTATACTGCTGGGGATAATGATTTTGCCTACGGTAATAAGCGTGTCCGAATCCGCTATCAGAGCAGTTCCCGAAAGCTATTACGAGGGAGCGCTTGCGCTGGGAGCGACTCACGAGCGAAGCATTTTCTTTACGGTGCTTCCTGCGGCGAAATCAGGCATACTCGCAGGGGTTATCCTCGGCGTCGGCAGAGCAATCGGCGAAACAATGGCTGTTAATATGGTTGCGGGAAATCAGCCCGTTATCCCCGACAGTCTGCTGTCGGGCGTCCGCACGCTTACCGCAAACATAGTTATGGAAATGGGCTATGCGGCTGATTTGCACAGAGAGGCTCTCATAGCCACGGCAGTTGTTCTGTTCGTATTTATACTCCTTATTAACCTGCTGTTTTCCCTTGTTAAAAGGAGGGATAAGTGATGGAGGGCATTATTATTAACAGACAAACCGCAAAAGAAAAGCTGAAAAGCTATTTAAGGCATCCGGGCTCCTTTGCAGTGCTTTTGCTTGTTCTTCTTTCCGCCGCAGTCACAATCGGCATACTGATTTTTGTAATTGCGTATATTCTCATAAAGGGTATTCCTAATATCCGTCCGGAGCTTTTTGCGTGGAAATACACAAGCGAAAACGTCTCCATGATGCCGGCAATAATAAACACGGTTACAATGACTCTCTTATCCCTTGCCATAGCCGTTCCCATAGGCGTTTTTTCCGCAATTTATCTCGTGGAATACGCAAAAAAAGGAAGCAGGCTTGTTGCGGTTGTAAGAATAACCGCCGAAACTCTGTCGGGAATACCCTCCATTGTGTACGGACTTTTCGGCTTTCTGCTGTTTGCCGTTTCGTTTAAATGGAGCTACACAATGCTGGGCGGAGCGCTCA
>JBJESI010000124.1:0-2106 GCA_051882715.1 Oscillospiraceae bacterium | reverse complement strand
AGCGGTCAATTTCATAACAGACTTTTTCATTTATAAACCTCCAAATCAAACTAAACATATTCTAACATCAAACAGAAGTAAAATCAAGAGAAGCGATTTAAGAAAAGCTCTAAGCCTCGGGCGATACCTTATCCAAGCTGTATTTTTCCGCCTGAGCCGAGAAAAGCTCGAAGTATTTGCCCTTTGCGTCCATCAGCCGGCTGTGAGTACCTTCTTCAATGATTTGACCGTCCTGCATAACGATTATTTTTGAGGCTATTTGTGCGCTTGAAAGACGGTGCGAAATAAAAATTGTCGTCTTGTCTCTGCGAAGCTCGTCAAACTGCCTGAAAATCTCCTGTTCTGCAAGGGGATCAAGCGAAGCGGTAGGCTCGTCTAAAATCATTATATCGGAATCGCTGTAAAACGCCCTTGCGACGGAAAGCTTTTGCCATTGTCCCACGGACGGCTCCACTCCGTCGCTTTCAAAATATTTCATAAGAGGAGTGCCGTATTTTCTCGGAAGCTTTTCGACAAATTCATCGGCACTGCTCTTTATTCCCGCCTCAATGATTTCTTCTTCGGAAATTTCCCTGTCAATATCGCCGAAAGCGATATTCTCCCGCACGGTGAAGGCGTATTTTCCGAAATCCTGAAAAATTATTCCGAAAATCGAATAGAGTTTTTTAGGGTCATACCGTCTTATATCAATTCCGTCGAGAAGTATACGCCCCTTTGTGGGGTCATAAAGTCTTGTGAGAAGCTTAATAAGCGTGGTTTTTCCCGCACCGTTTAAGCCGACTATTACAAGAGTTTCTCCGCCGTGCAATGTAAGGGACAGGTCTTTTATTACCTCCCTGTCGCTTCCGGGGTAGGAAAAGCTCACATGGTCAAAAACGATTTCATGCTTTATATGGCGCCGTACATCTAAGCCCTCTCCCTCGATGGGAACAATGCGCTTCTTTTCGCTTAAAAATCCAATCAGATTGTCGATAAAAAGAGTTCCCTCATAGATAACCGCCGTAAGCGAAACAAAGGACGCAGAGCAGGTGATGATTGAATTTAAGGCTCCCGTAAAAAGTGAATAGTCGCCGACCTGAAGCTTGCCTTGAAACACCATATACGCAATATATGCAAATACCGCGCCGCTCACTGCCACCGAGCACAGGGAAACAAAGGTATTCCACAGCGCCTCTTTGCGGAAAAGTCTGCTCACGCCCTTGTAATATCCGTCGAAAACGGATTTGTAATTTACAAGAAAAGAGTCGGAAAGGTCGAAAATCCGTATTTCTTTTGCAAGATCCTTATCCGTCATCAGATGGGAATAGTAATTCAGCCTGCGCCTTTCCTTGGTTGTTTTAAGTATGTAGTTGTAATACTTTGAGCGGTAAACGAAATTTATAGCTATTCCGGGTATTGCAAAAAGGAGAATTATAAACGGAGCTGCGGGATTTACCGCCCACAAAACCGCAATGAAAGAAATAAGGCTGATAAGCGTGCTGATAACCTTAAGCGTTGAAGTGAGAATTTGAACGGGGCGCATGCTTGCTTCACGGTTTGCGTTTTCAAGCTTTTCGTAAAAATCAGGGGAATCGAAGCTTGCAAGGTCTATATCCTTTGCCTTATTCATGATTTTAAGGCGGATATGGTTTACAACAAGCTCGCCCGAGGTTCTCGTTACGATGTTTTCTATATTTGAAATAATTATTTTTACGGCAAGGTAAACAATCTGCACGATAAGCAAAACGGCAATGCCGCCGAAAAGCACGGAAGCGCCGCTTTTCGCAAGCGAGTAAGCGTTTGCAAGTCTGTTAAGAAGCTCTGCGGAAATAAGCGAGCCGATAATCGGCATAACGCCGTCCAAAAGCGCAAGAACAAGAAGCGCGATAAAGATTGACGGTCTTGTTTCCCACACGAGCTTGAGTATATATATAAGCCTTGAAAAAAAGCCGCCCACAGTGGATTTAAGGTAAGCGGGGAGCTCTTTTGCTGATTTCGGTTTTGGATTTGCAGGCTTTTCGCGGAACGGGGGCATCGGCGAAGGCATAACATCACTCCCTAAAAATGATGGCGACGGATTTAACCGCCGCCACAATTATATCAAAATATAAGCTTTAAGTCAATTAT
>JBJESI010000123.1:0-2114 GCA_051882715.1 Oscillospiraceae bacterium | reverse complement strand
CGACGAGGGCAAAATCCTTGCGATAATAGACGAGGAACTGGGCGAAATTAAGAGAAAATACGCAGACGAGCGCAGAACATCAATAGAACCGGTAAGCGGTGAGGTCGATATCGAGGACCTTATCCCTGTTGAGGACTGCGTTGTTACCTATACTAATATCGGCTACATCAAGCGCCAGACCGTTGATACATACAAGACTCAGAAGAGAGGCGGCAGAGGCGTTTCGGGAATGAAGCAGCGTGAAGAGGACTTCGTTGAGGAAATGTTTATCAGCTCCACTCACGACAATGTTCTTTTCATCACGAATTTCGGAAAAATGTACAAGCTTAAATGCTACGAAATTCCCGAGGGCAGCAAGCAGTCAAAGGGTATGAATATAGTAAATCTTCTTCCCCTTGAGGCTGAAGAAAAGGTTGCCGCAATGATAAAAACCTCTGATTTTGACGAGGGCAAGTACCTTATCATGGTTACCAAAAAAGGCATTATCAAGCGCACGGAGCTTTCTGCCTACAAGAATATCCGCAAAAACGGACTTATAGCAATCGGACTTGCCGAGGACGACGCTATTGCCGGAGTAAGAATGACCGACGGCACAAGCGAGCTTATCGTCGCTACAAGAAACGGCAGGGCAATCCGAGTTAAGGAAACCGATATGCGTCCCTTGGGAAGAGGCGCTCACGGTGTTAGAGTCATTAAGCTTCGGGACGGCGACGAGGTTGTGGGAATTGCAAGGCTCAGAGAGGGCGCAACGGTTCTTACCGTTACCGATAAGGGTTACGGAAGAAGAACGGCTATCGACAGCTACCGTGTTCAAAGAAGAGGCGGCTACGGTATCTTAAACTACAAGGTTAACGATGAAAAGGGACATGTCTGCGGAATTAAGGTTGTGGACGAGGACGACGATGCAATTCTTATTTCCACCGACGGAATTATTATAAGAATTCGTGTAAGCGATGTCCGTGTAATGGGACGCTACGCAAACGGCGTAAGAGTAATGCGTCTTAACGAGGGCGTAGAGCTTGTAACCTTTACAAGGGCGGAGCATGACGATTCCGCCGAGGTTGCCGAGGTTGAACAGGCAAGCGAGGAGGATATCGCAAAAGCAGAGGCAGAGGAAAAGAACGAGGTTATTGAGCCTGACGCGGAGCCTGCCGACGACGAAGCAGAGGAATAAAAATTTTTCGGGGATACGGATTAGGTATCCCCGATGACATTCCGGCAGGCGAGGAGCGTATCTGTTCTTTGGCTTTTTCGGCTGCGTTAATCTTGAATCGGCATCACGTTAAGGATATTTCAACGCTTTAATTACAACGAGGAGATGGATATTATGTTAGGAGATTTTTCATATTCCAACCCCACAAAACTGTATTTCGGAGAAAATTCGCTGGAGGGATTAAACTGCGAACTGCCGAAGTACGGTAAAAACATAATGCTTTCCTACGGGGGAGGCTCTATCAAGAAAAACAGGATTTACGACAAGGTTGTCGAAATCTTAAAGGCAAACGGCAAAAACATTTTCGAGGACGCCGGCGTTATGCCGAATCCCACTGTGGAAAAGCTGTACGAGGGCTGTAAAATTGCCCGTGAAAACAAGGTTGATTTAATCCTTGCCGTTGGCGGGGGCTCAGTATGCGATTATGCCAAGGCGGTTTCAGTTTCCGCATATTGCGATGAGGACCCGTGGGATAAATATTATCTTCGCATGGAAGACGTGAATAATGAGATAATACCTGTAGGCTGTGTGCTGACAATGGTTGGAACGGGCTCTGAAATGAACGGCGGCTCGGTTATAACAAACCACAGCCAGAAGCTAAAAATAGGGCATGTTTTCGGCGACAATGTTTTCCCGAAGTTTTCCGTGCTTAATCCCGTATTTACCTATACTTTGCCTAAATACCAGATGGTTGCGGGCTTTTATGATATAATGTCTCATATTCTGGAGCAGTATTTTTCCGGCGAAGACGACAATACCTCCGATTATATAATGGAGGGGCTTTTAAAATCGCTTATTCATTCGTCAAGAATTGCAGTTGAAAATCCCACGGATTATGAAGCAAGAAGCAATATTATGTGGATAGCTACTTGGGCGCTTAATACTCTTGTTGCAAAAGGAA
>JBJESI010000122.1:0-2121 GCA_051882715.1 Oscillospiraceae bacterium | reverse complement strand
ACATCGGAAATATACTTGCATATATTTCCATAGGCGACCGAATACAGGATATTGAACGACTTGTGGGAGCGCTCGCGGATATAAAGCGCCTTTACGGCAAGAGCAACAGCGGAATGTTGAGCCTCGAATACATACCGCCCACGGTTGTCATATCGCCTCAGCAGGCGTTTTACAGCGAAAAGGAATCCTTGCCCGTTGAAAAAACCGGAGGCAGGATTTGCGGAGAGTTCGTAATGTGCTATCCGCCGGGAATACCCATCCTTGCGCCCGGAGAAATGATAACCGATGAAATTATTTCCTATATACTTTACGCAAAGGAAAAGGGCTGTTCCATGCAGGGAACAGAGGACCCTTATGTAAATAATCTGAACGTTTTGAAGGAGAAATAAAATGGAATTCTGGTTTTCCGAGCTTCACACGGCCAATGTTAAAATGTCAATCCGTGTGAAAAAACAGCTTTTCAGCGGGCAGAGCGATTTTCAGAAAATAGATGTTTTCGATTCGGAGGAATTCGGGCGTTTTCTTACCTCCGACGGTAGCGTGATTTTTTCCGAGAAGGACGAGTTTACCTATGATGAAATGGTGGTGCATGTGCCTATGGCGGTGCATCCGAACGTAAAAAAGGTGCTCGTAATCGGCGGCGGAGACGGCGGAGTTGCAAGAGAGCTTTCCTACTATGACGAAATCGAAACCATTGATGTTGTAGAGCCCGACGAGATGTTTATCGAGGTGTGCAAGGAGTTTTTCCCCGATAACGCAAAGGGGCTTGACGACGAAAGAGTGTCTGTATACTGTCAGGACGGACTGCGTTTTCTGCGCTCAAAGACAGGGGAGTACGACCTTATCATAAACGATTCCACAGACCCTTTCGGCCATACTGCCGGGCTTTTTACAAAGGAATTCTACGGCAACTGTTACAGAGCGCTTAAAGATGACGGTATAATGGTTTACCAGCACGGCAGTCCCTTTTACGACGAGGACGAGGAAGCCTGCCGCTCCATGCATCGCAGAGCATTCAGCTCCTTTCCCATAAGCCGTGTTTATCAGGCTCATATTCCTACCTGCCCGTCCGGCTACTGGCTTTTCGGATTTGCTTCAAAGAAATATCATCCTCTTAATGACTTTGACCCTAAGCGCTGGAAAGAGCGTGGGATAAAGACATGGTATTACACGACAAACCTGCACATGGGAGCGTTTATGCTCCCGAAATATGTTGAAGACCTTCTTGAAGAAGAGGAAAGTAATAATTTAGGCAAGATATCCCCCCTCTAAGGCGGCGGAAGATATTTTACGGTCAGCAGGAGTACAATCTCCAACCGACCGCAGTGTGGCTAAGCCGCACCTTGACACATAAAAAACGGGGCAAGCCCCTTATTTGAAGGAGAGATTAAAATGAGTAAATTGCTTATAATCGGCTGCGGAGGAGTTGCCTCCGTTGCAATCCATAAATGCTGTCAAAACAGCGATGTTTTCACCGAAATCTGCATTGCAAGCAGGACGAAATCCAAATGCGACGCTCTAAAGGAGAAGCTTTCCGATAAAACAAAAACCGTTATAACAACCGCAAAGGTTGACGCTGATAACAAGGACGAGCTGGTTGCTCTTATTAAGGATTATCGCCCCGACGCCGTTTTGAATGTAGCTCTGCCTTATCAGGATCTGACTGTTATGGACGCATGCCTTGAAACAGGCGTTGACTATATTGACACAGCAAATTATGAGCCTGAGGACACAGACGATCCCGAGTGGCGAAAAATATACGAAAAGCGCTGCAAGGAGCTTGGCTTTACTGCGTATTTTGATTATTCATGGCAGTGGGCATACCACGAAAAATTCAAGAAAGCGGGAATTTGCGCTCTTCTGGGAAGCGGCTTTGACCCCGGGGTAACGAGTGTATTTGCGGCGTATGCCTTAAAGCATTATTTTGATGAAATACACACCATAGATATTCTCGACTGCAACGGCGGCGACCACGGCTATCCCTTTGCCACAAACTTCAATCCCGAGGTCAATCTGCGTGAGGTTTCGGCTCCCGGCAGCTATTGGGAGAACGGTCACTGGGTGGAGATTCCCGCGATGAGCATAAAGCGCGAATACAACTTTGACTGCGTCGGTCAGAAG
>JBJESI010000121.1:0-9363 GCA_051882715.1 Oscillospiraceae bacterium | reverse complement strand
GTTATTTTCTCCAGCCCTCCGGTACGCAAAGCTCCGTAAACAGGTTTATTGCATAAAAATCGGTCATTCCCGCAATATAGTCGCTTACGGCACGGTCGCAGTCGAATTTTTCCGCTATTGCTTTGTAGTCGTCGGGAAGCCTGTCCGGATTGCGGATAAAATAGTCAAATAAATATTCAATCAGAGCCTTTGCCTTGTGCTCTTCTCCCTTGGCAATGGGGTTTGTGTAAACGTTTCTGAACATAAATGCCTTGAGCTCGTCGTGGGCGCCCCGAACCTCGTCGGACATTTTTATGGAATCACCGCTGTTTTCAATGGCAGAGCGTACAAATGTTGTAATCCGCTCCGACTTTGTCTTTCCCGCAACGGCGATTGCGCTCTTCGGAAGCTCGTCGGCGGAAATGACTCCTGCCGAAATGGCGTCCTCTATGTCGTGGTTGATGTAGGCAACGGTATCGGCAAGCCTTACCGCCTGTCCTTCAAGAGTTTTTGCGGTTTTGTCCGTGTGGCAGAGTATGCCGTCCAAAACCTCCTCGGTAAGATTAAGACCTTTGCCGTCACGCTCTATATATTCGGCAACCCTGACGCTTTGCTCGTAGTGCCTGAAGCCGTGGCTTGAAAGTCTGTTTAAGACCTCCTCCCCCGAATGACCGAAGGGGGTATGGCCGAGGTCGTGACCTAAGGCAATAGCCTCCGTCAGGTCGTCGTTTAAAAAAAGCGAGCGGGAAATTGTCCTTGCTATCTGTGCAACCTCAAGAGTGTGCGTAAGCCTTGTTCTGTAATGGTCGCCTACGGGAGCTAAAAACACCTGAGTTTTATGTTTAAGCCTTCTGAAGGACTTTGAATGAAGTATCCTGTCCCTGTCACGCATGAAGCAGGTGCGAAAGTCACAGTCGGCTTCCTTGATTTTTCGTCCCTTTGTTTCGGAGGCAAGCGCTGCGTTTTTTTGAAGAATCTGCGCTTCGTTTTTTTCGATTTGCTCTCTTATTGTCACAAAAAACGCCTCCTTACCGTTGAAATTAAGAATTGCCCTGCGTTTTGATTTGCAGACCGCATTCCGCCTGAATTATTTTATCATAATATACATTAAAAAAACAAAAACTCCTGCAAAAAAGCGAAAAAAATCATAAAATTTCAAAAGTTTTCTCAAAAACGGTGCAAACAGCCTGACCGTTTGTTGACTCAGTGATTTGCTCAATGAGTCTGTCTTGCTCCTCGCTGTCGATGATCAGCGTGATTTCCACCTTGTCGGTAAAAGAGCTGTCAATGATTTTAATTTTGAAATCTGAAAAAGCATAGGAGATTTTCCCGTACAGGGAATAATCTGCGGCGATTTTGATTTTAACGCAGTCATGGAAATCCACCTTGCCTGCGGCGTCCACCGCAAGCTTTGCACTGTGGGAATAGGCTCTGACAAGTCCGCCGCCTCCCAGCAGAATTCCGCCGAAATACCTTGTTACAACGCAGCAAACGTCGGTCAGCCCCTCTTTTTGCAAAACATCGAGAACGGGAACGGCCGCAGTGCCCGACGGCTCTCCGTCGTCGGAATATCGGGCGGTATTGTTTTCACGCAAAATATAGGCGTAAACATTGTGCTTTGCCTTGCGGTGCATTTCCCTTATTGATTTAATAAACTCAAGAGCCTCCGCCTCTGTCGAAACGGGGCGGATATAGCCGATGAATTCGGAATGCTTTACCTCGAACCTGTCATCGGCGGCCTTTGCGGCGGTGGTATACGCTATTGCCATAGTTTCCTCCGAAAAAACAAAACCCGCTCTTAAAGAGCGGGTGCTGTTTGTTAAATTACTTGCCGTAACGCTTGTTGAATCTCTCAACACGTCCGCCGCTGTCAACCAACTTCTGCTTTCCTGTAAAGAAAGGATGGCATTTTGAACAGATTTCAACTTTAATATCCTGCTTTGTGGAACGGGTTTCGATTTCGTTTCCGCACGCACATTTGATTACGGTCTTTTCGTAATTGGGATGAATTCCATCTCTCACGGGTGGTCACCTCTTTCCGGTTAATCGTACCACATCGGTATCAGCCGATATGTATGCACTTCCGATTAACAATCATATCACAAAATTTCTCGGTTTGCAAGAGATTTTTTAAAAATTCTCAAAATTTAATTAAAAACCGAGAATTTTTGAGAAGGCAGCCGAAAGTCCCGACTGGATTTTCGCTGCTTCTTCAAGGGTGGGAGCCTTTGTTGTGTAGTAGATTTTGATTTTCGGCTCCGTGCCCGAAGGACGGATAATCAAAGAGCCGTCGCCCTCAAGATAAAGAGAAATAACGTCTGACTTGGGAAGAGTGATTTCCGATTTGCTTCCGCTCTCAAAGCAAACCGATTCAGATTTGAGGTAGTCCGCCATGCCGACAACCTTAACGCCGTTTACCTCTTTGGGAGGATTGCTGCGGATGTCGTTCATAATCTCAGTCATTCTCTGCATACCGGATTCGCCCTCGCATACAAAGCTGTCCTGCTTGTGGAAGAAGGTGCCGTATTTCTTATACATTTCTTCACGAGCCTGAATGAGGCTGATGCCGTTTGCACGGTAGAAGGCTGCCATTTCGCAGATAAGCATGCTTCCGTTTACGGCGTCCTTATCTCTTACATAGCCGCCCGACAAATAGCCGTAGCTCTCTTCAAAGCCGAAAATGTAACGGTCCTCTTCGCCTTTTTTCTCAAGGAAGCCGATTTGCTCGCCGATAAATTTGAAGCCTGTAAGCACTTCAATAATTTCAACGCCGTATTCCTTTGCGATTGCCTTTGTAATGTCAGTTGTAACGATTGTCTTAACGGCAATGGGGTTTTTGGGCATCGTGCCCTTGGCGGTTCTTTCCTTACATACATATTCAAGAAGCATTGCTCCGACTTCGTTTCCCGTAAAGAGAACATAGTCGTCGCCGTCCTTTACCGCAATTCCCACACGGTCGCAGTCGGGGTCGGTTGCAAGAAGAAGGTCGGGCTTTTCGGTTTTGCAAAGCTCAAGGCCAACCGCAAGAGCCTCTTTGATTTCGGGGTTGGGGAAGGGACAGGTTGTGAAGTTTCCGTCGGGATGCTCCTGCTCGGGAACGATAACGATGTCCTTAATTCCGATTCTCTTTAAAATCTCACGAACGGGCTTGTTGCCTGTTCCGTTAAGAGGTGTGTAAACAATTTTAAGGCCGCTTTTTGCTACGACATCGGGATGAATGGACTGCTCCTCTACCTTGTCATAGTAAGCGTTGATAACATCGTCGCCGATGTATTCGATAGCTCCGTCTGCAAGCGCCTTGTCAAAGTCTGCAAGCTTTACTCCGTCAAAGCAGTCGATTTTTGAAATGCAGGAGAGAATAAGTTCAGCAGCATTAAGCGTAATCTGACAGCCGTCGTTTCCGTAAACCTTGTAGCCGTTGTATTTAGCGGGGTTGTGGCTTGCGGTTACTACGATACCTGCGTCGCATTTGAGAGCGCGCACTGCCCATGAAAGCATAGGAGTCGGCATAAGCTCCTTGTAAATGTAGACCTTAACGCCGTTTCCTGCGAGAACCTTAGCGGCTTCCTTTGCAAAAAGGTCGGATTTAATTCTGCTGTCGTAAGCAATGGCACAGCTGGGGTTCTTGAAATTCTCGTTAAGATAATCCGCAAGTCCCTGAGAAGCTTTGCGTACAGTATAGATATTCATTCTGTTGGTGCCTGCGCCGATAACGCCGCGGAGACCTCCCGTTCCGAAAGCAAGGTCACGGTAAAAGCGGTCGTTTATGCCCTCTGCGTCGTTTGCAACGGCGGCAAGCTCCGCCTGCAAATCGGCGTCGTCAACGGCTTTTTCGCTCCAAAGTTTATAAAGAAGATTAACGTCAGCCATAATTTACCTCCAAGTGTATGTATTTGTACGTTAAGTATAGCATAAATGAAAAACAATTCAAGAGAAATTATTAAATTTTGTTTAAAAGCACGTAATAATTCGTGTAATCTTGACAAAAAAAGACAATGAGTGTACTATTTAGAGTGAACACGCTCTGATTTAACGAGGTGAATTTATGTTTCTGAAAATAAACAGCTTGGGGCTTATGGGGCTTAACGCATTTTGCGTAGATGTTGAAATCGACGCAGTGCGGGGAACTCCGGGCTTTGATATAGTGGGGCTTGCGGATGTTGCAGTGAAGGAAAGCCGTGAGCGGGTGCGCTCGGCGGTGAAAAACAGCGGCGTTTCGTTTCCTCTTTCGAGAGTAATGGTAAACCTTGCGCCTGCGGATACAAAAAAGAGCGGCTCGGTTCACGACCTTGCCATATACATGGCGGTTTTGTGCGTGGCGGGAGCGGTTACGGAGGATTTGTCCTACTGTGCCTTTGTGGGAGAGCTGTCGCTGGGCGGAGGAGTAAGGTCCGTAAACGGCGTCCTTCCCATGGCGATACAGGCTAAAAAAAGCGGAATAAAAAAGCTTTTTGTTCCAAAGGACAACGCATTTGAGGCGTCCGTTGCAGACGGACTTGAAATTTACGGAGTAGATAATGTTACCGAGATAATCGAGCATTTCCGCTCCGATAAGAAAATACCGAGAACTCCTGTTTATTCTCCGGAAGAAAACAGCTTTTTCGGGACTCTTGACTATTCGGAGGTAAAGGGCCAGCAAAACGCCAAACGGGCGGCGGAAATCGCTGCGGCAGGCGGACACAATATGCTCCTGATAGGAACTCCCGGCTCGGGAAAAAGCATGATTGCCAAGAGACTTCCGACCATACTCCCTCCCATGAGCTTTGAGGAATCGCTGGAAACCACTCAGATTTATTCCGTTGCGGGACAGATAAACCCCCAAAGGCCGCTTGTGACCGAGAGACCGTTCCGCTCTCCGCACCACACCATTTCCATGGCAGGGCTTTCGGGAGGCGGAGCAGTCCCGAGACCCGGCGAGATTTCTCTTTCCCACAACGGAGTTTTGTTTCTCGACGAGCTTCCCGAATTCAGCAGAACGACTCTTGAGGTGCTCAGACAGCCTCTTGAGGACGGGACGGTTACTATCTCAAGGGCGGCGGCGACGGTTTCTTATCCCTGTTCGTTTATGCTTGTTGCGGCGATGAATCCCTGCCCCTGCGGATTTTCGGGACACCCCTCCAAGAAATGCACCTGCTCTCCGAAGCAAACGGCTTCTTATCTTTCAAAAATATCGGGGCCGCTCCTTGACAGAATTGATTTGCACGTGGAGGTATCTCCCGTTGAATACAGCAGTCTGCAATCCGATAAGCCCGAGGAAACCTCCGCCGAAATCAGAGCAAGAGTTTTAAAGGCAAGAGAAATTCAGAACAGGCGGTTTGAGGGTACGGACATACGAAACAACGCAGGCATAACCGCAGGACATTTGCAGGAATTTTGTCCGCTTTCGGACGGAGCAAACGCTGCGCTAAAGGCGGCTTTTGAAAAAATGGGACTTTCCGCAAGAGCCTATGAGAGAATTGTAAAAGTCGCAAGAACCATAGCCGATCTTTCGGGCAGCAAAATTATCGAAAGGGAACACATTGCACAGGCGATACAGTACCGCTCGCTGGACAGAAAATACTGGAACAGATAAATACTTAAATATGACTTATGCGGCAGAGCCTGACTGCCGCATATTTTTTTATAAAAAAGCACGGTTTTTGAGCACAGCGTAATAAAAAATCAGACAGCGAAGAAAAAATTGAAAAAAACACTTGACAAATGATCTGTGATGTTGTAGAATGATATACTGTATTATAATGGATATTTATACCTCTGTAATGATATTTTTCTGTGTATATTAAATAAGGAAAAGAAAAGGCAGGACGGCTCAAAACCGCTTGCCCGTCCTCGGAGGATACGCCGTCCATTACTTGCAAATTGCAGTGAGGAGTGACAAAAAGCCTATGGTAAATGTTAAGCCGGTTCAGAACGGAAAAACAACGAGAATGAGCTTTTCTAAGATTAAAGAAGTTCTTGAAATGCCCAATCTTATCGAGGTTCAAAAGAATTCGTATCAGTGGTTTCTCGACGAAGGCCTGAGCGAGGTATTGAGAGATGTTTCGTCAATCACTGATTACAACAATACTCTTGAGCTTGAATTCGTTGATTTTACCCTCGACGACGAGCCGAAATACAGCATACAGGAATGTAAGGAAAGGGACGCTACCTACGCAAAGCCCATGAGGGTTAAGGTTAGGCTTCACAATAAAGAAACAGGCGAGGTTAAAGAGCAGGTTATCTTTATGTGCGATTTCCCGATAATGACCGAAGCGGGCACCTTCGTTATCAACGGTGCGGAGCGCGCTATCGTATCCCAGCTGGTTCGTTCTCCGGGTGTGTACTATTCCTTTGAGTATGACAAAACGGGTAAAAAGCTTTTCAAGACCACCATTAACCCAAACAGGGGCGCATGGCTTGAATATGAAATGGACTCAAACGATGTTTTCTATGTCCGCATCGACAAGAACAGAAAAATCCCCGTTACCACATTCCTCAGGGCAATGGGCATCGGCACAAACGATGAGATTTTTGCTACCTTCGGCGAGGACGAGCGTCTTATCCAGACCATAAATCAGAAGGACAGCACAACCTCCACGGAGGAGGGACTTATCGAGGTTTACAAGAAGCTTCGTCCGGGCGAGCCTCCGACGGTTGAAGGCTCAATCGCTCACCTTAACACGCTGTTCTTTGACCCCAGAAGATATGACCTTGCCAAATTCGGCAGATATAAATACAACAAAAAGCTTGCTATTTCCCACCGCCTTGTGGGACAGACGGCGGCAGAGAACGTTATCAATCCTCTTACCGGCGAGGTAATGGCGGAAAAAGGTCAGGTTATCACCGACGCTATGGCAAAGGCTATTGAAACCGCAGGCGTTACAACCGTTGACGTTACCGTAAACGACAAGACCGTTAAAATAATCGGCAACGGCATGGTAGACATAAACGAGTACCTCAATGTAGATAAAAAGAAGCTGGGTATTTACGAAAGGGTAAGCGCTAAGGTCCTCTTTGAGATTATGGAAAAGGGACTTGAGGGCGAGGAGCTTGAAGAAGAAATTCTTGCAAGAATAAACGACCTTATCCCCAACCGTATCACCATGGACGATATTATCGCTTCGGTAAGCTATTTCTGCAATCTCTGCGAGGATATCGGCGATACCGACGACATCGACCACCTTGCAAACAGAAGAATCCGTTCCGTAGGCGAGCTTTTGCAGAACCAGTTCAGGATCGGTTTTGCAAGAATGGAAAGGGTTATCCGTGAGAGAATGACTCTTCAGTCGCAGGATATGGATACAATTACGCCCCAGGCTCTCGTTAATATCAGACCTATCGGCGCCGCAATAAAAGAATTTTTCGGCTCATCGCCGCTTTCACAGTTTATGGACCAGCAGAACCCTCTTGCGGAGCTTACGCATAAGCGCCGTCTGTCAGCCCTCGGCCCCGGCGGTTTGTCGAGAGACCGCGCAAGCTTCGAGGTTCGAGATGTTCACTATACTCACTACGGCAGAATGTGTCCTATCGAAACCCCTGAAGGTCCTAACATCGGACTTATTTCATACCTTGCAGGCTTTGCCAAAATCAATGAATACGGCTTTATAGAAGCTCCCTACCGCAGAGTTGACAAGAAAACAGGCGTCGTTACCGACGAGGTTGTTTATATGATGGCGGACGAGGAGGACAATTATATCGTTGCTCAGGCGAACGAGCCTCTTGACGAGGAAAGCAAGTTCGCAAGGCCCCGTGTAAACGCACGTTGCCGAAACGACATTATTGAAATCGAGCGTGAGCTTGTGGACTTTATGGATGTATCTCCGAGAATGGTTGTTTCTGTTGCTACATCTATGATTCCGTTCCTTGAAAACGACGACGCAAACCGTGCTCTTATGGGTGCGAACATGCAGCGTCAGGCAGTTCCTCTTATGAAAACCGAAGCGCCTATCGTAGCGACAGGTATGGAATATAAATCTGCAGTTGATTCGGGAACGGCTGTCTGCGCAAAGGTTGACGGCGTTGTTGAGAAGGTTGACGCAGACGAGATTGTTATTAAGGATAACGAGGGAGTGCTTCACACAAGCAAGCTTATCAAATTCAAGCGCTCCAACCAGGGAACCTGCACAAATCAGAGACCTATCGTTGACAAAGGCGAAAAGATTGTCAAGGGTCAGGTAATTGCAGACGGCCCCGCAACAAATAACGGCGAAATTTCGCTGGGTAAGAACGTTCTCATCGGCTTTATGACATGGGAAGGCTACAACTACGAGGACGCTGTTCTTATCAATGAAAAAATGGTTAAGGAGGATGTATTTACATCTATCCACATTGAAGAATATGACATCGAGGCAAGGGACACAAAGCTCGGCCCCGAAGAAATCACAAGGGATATCCCGAATGTGGGCGACGACGCTTTGAAGGACCTTGACGAAAGAGGTATTATCCGTATCGGCGCAGAGGTTCACGCAGGAGATATTCTTGTCGGCAAGGTTACCCCCAAGGGCGAAACCGAGCTTACGGCTGAGGAAAGACTTCTCCGTGCAATCTTCGGCGAAAAGGCAAGGGAAGTAAGAGATAATTCTCTTAAGGTTCCTCACGGAGAATGCGGTATAATCGTTGATGTAAAGGTATTTACCAGAGAAAACTGCCCTGAGCTTTCACCCGGAGTGAATATGCTCGTACGCTGCTATATTGCTCAGAAGAGGAAAATCTCCGTGGGCGACAAGATGGCGGGCCGTCACGGAAACAAGGGTGTAGTTTCAAGAATTCTCCCTCAGGAGGATATGCCGTTTTTGCCCGACGGAACACCGCTCGATATCGTTCTTAATCCTTTGGGCGTACCTTCACGAATGAACATCGGTCAGGTTCTCGAGGTTCATCTCGGATATGCGGCAAAGGCCCTCGGCTGGAAGGTTCAGACCCCTGTATTCGACGGCGCTCATGAGTCGGACATCGTTGAATGTCTCAAGCAGGCAGGACTCCGTGAAGACGGAAAAACCACGCTTTACGACGGCAGAACAGGACAGCCCTTTGACAATCCCGTAACTGTGGGATATATGTACTTCCTTAAGCTCCACCACTTGGTTGACGATAAGATTCACGCCCGTTCGACAGGACCTTACTCACTGGTAACTCAGCAGCCTCTCGGCGGTAAGGCTCAGTTCGGCGGACAGAGATTCGGTGAAATGGAGGTTTGGGCGCTGGAGGCGTACGGCGCAGCTTATACGCTTCAGGAAATTCTGACCGTAAAATCAGACGATGTAGTCGGAAGAGTTAAAACCTACGAAGCTATTGTAAGAGGACAGAATGTTCCTAAGCCGGGCATTCCCGAGGCTTGCAAGGTATTGATAAAAGAATTGCAGTCACTGGCTCTTGACGTTAAGGTTCTTGACGCAAACAACGAGG
>JBJESI010000120.1:0-2170 GCA_051882715.1 Oscillospiraceae bacterium | reverse complement strand
ATATTCGAGGAAAAACCGCAGTGAATACTTGCCGTATTCACGAGGATTTTGACGAAGAATAGGCGTAAATATGCCGCTAAAAACCGATTGTGTTCGGCTCTCTAATGCCTAACATTGATATATGGCATAGTAACCTCCGTTTAAAGTCCTCGCTCCTTAAGACCGCTGACTAATTTTACATAAAATTCTCTTACATCAAAGCCCTTGATATTTTCACGGTTAAGGTCAATCATATCGGCATGGGTAACGCCTCTTTTGCCCTTGACCTCCGCAAGCGTAAAGTCTTCGCCCCACTTTGTAGACTCCACCGCAACAAGCCCGTCGTTGTCGCCGTCAAAGTATTTTACAATGGGATATGACAAATTCAAGGGAAATCTTCCGCTCATTGCATTTTTCGCCTTTGCGCCCACGCTTTGATAATAAATGCCCTCCATGTCGGGCATGGAATCCGAAAGCTCGCTTGCTTTCTTGTTTGTCAAATCGTTTATCGCCGCAAGAAAATCCGGCTTTTCGTCGCTTATGGCATTATATGTGGAATTATATATTTCCGCTATTTTATCTGCGGCGGATTTCGGCATCATGTTAAGGAGATTTTCCGCAAAAATACAGCCTCTGTGGGGAGTACAAACTGTTGTCAGCGACGCTGTGTATTTGTCCGCTCCGCAGCAGCTTACGGCATAGCGACTGTCAAGGCCTCCCTTTGAATGAGCGATAATATTCACCTTTTCACAGCCGGTTTCAAACACAATCTGCTCAATGCGCTTTGCAAGCATTTCTCCGCAGTTGGGCACGGAGTCCGCAGACGGCTGGTTGCCGTAATAAATCGTCGCTCCGTTTTTTGTGAGAGCGTCGGGAATTCTTCCCCAATAATTTAAAAGCTTGCTGTCACGGAAAAACACGCCGTGAACAAGCAAAATCGGGTATTTTGTGCGGCATACACCGTCGCCCGAGCGCAGCCTATCAAGCTCACGCCTGCCCGCCTCCACAAGAGCCTCTCTGTCCGTGAGCCTGCAAATCTTCAAAAGAACGGCTATATTTATTATCGGCAGCCACGCACATACTATTCCGATTACTCTCCATTTAAGCCCAAGCTGAACCGAAGCGCAGTACACTCTGATTATTCCGCTCCAAAAAACAAGGGTAAGCGCAAGCACCGCCGCAGCGCAGTTCAGCGAAAACATAAGAGGAGACAGCATTCCCTTAACAAGCGCATAAACCGTTGCGCCCGCCGCCGCAAGCTCTATCGTCAGAGCAAACAAAAAGATTACAAGCAGCTCCGTTCCGCCTGAAAGCGCACGGCTCTGGACGCTCGGATATTTTTTCATTGTGGGGGAAATGCAAAGCACCGCAGTAAAAACCGCCGAGGCAACGCAAATTACCGCCGTAAGCGGCACTCCGAGCCCGAAAATCGCACAAATCGCAGGGCAATTCGCCGCAGCGCAAAGCGGCAGAGATTTTAAAAATCTTCGGAAATATTTCATATTGCCCCCCTGCTAAATATAATTTTCAGCCTTTATGACCTTACCTTTTTCAATATAAACTCTCGGCACTCTCATGGCGACATCGCATACGATTTCGTAATTTATCGTACCGCAGGCCTCGGCTATTTCCTCAACGGGTATACATTCCTCTCCGTCCCTGCCGAACAGGGTAACCGTGTCGCCTATATGCACTCCCTCTATATCAGTTACATCGAGCATAAGCTGATCCATGCAGACTCTGCCGATGATTTTGGCTCTTTTTCCGTGCAGGAGCACTTCGCCCCTGCTTGAAAGCCCTCTCCTGTATCCGTCCGCATATCCCACGGGAACAGTCGCAACAACCGTGTCCTTTGCCGCCGTAAAGGTTCTGCCGTAGCTTACGGATTCGCCTGCACGGACTGTCTTAACCATGGAAACAACGGATTTAAACTCCATGGCAGGCATAAGCTTATAGGGCATTTCAAGGGAAGGGTCCGGCGTGAGACCGTAAAGCGATATACCGAGTCTGTGGATACCGCTTGTGGATTTTGCGTAA
Organism: Oscillospiraceae bacterium; assembly: GCA_051882715.1. Classification (GTDB taxonomy): domain Bacteria; phylum Bacillota; class Clostridia; order Oscillospirales; family Ruminococcaceae; genus JBJESI01. The sequence continues at coordinate 154 of JBJESI010000120.1, read as the reverse complement.
AAAATCCCGCCTGCGGAGTTTGCGCTGTGACAAAGGAGCTTTCTTCCCGCAAGCCCTTCAATAAGCTCGCAGGAGCTTTCAAAAAGGCGCTGCTGATTTTCGGTATATAAAATATCTTCGGGTTTTCGGCTGTCTGCAACGGCAAAATGAGTAA
>JBJESI010000119.1:0-9606 GCA_051882715.1 Oscillospiraceae bacterium | reverse complement strand
AAGGACAAATCCGCAAAGCATGCCGACAATATCAACGCAGGACTTTTTACATATCCCGTTCTTATGGCGGCGGATATTCTCGCTTATCAGGCGGACCTTGTTCCCGTCGGAGCAGACCAGAAGCAGCATCTTGAGCTTGCAAGAAACGTAGCTCAGCGCTTTAACCAGCGTTACGGCGAATTCTTCACCGTTCCCGAGCCGTATATTCCCAAGACAGGAGCAAGGGTTATGTCCCTTTCCGACCCGCAGAGCAAAATGTCAAAGTCTGACCCCAACCCCAACGGCTGTATCTATATTCTCGACGATCACGATACAATCATAAGGAAATTCAAGCGTGCGGTAACCGACAGCGACACCGTCATCCGCTATGCCGAGGGCAAGGACGGAATTAACAACCTGATGTCCATTTACTCCATCTTCACAGGCAAAACCACAGAAGAAATCGAGCGTGAATTTGACGGTAAGGGCTACGGAGATTTCAAGCTTGCAGTGGGCGAAACCGTTGCCGACGCCTTAAAGCCTATTCGTGACGAGTTTGCAAAAATCCGTGCAGACAAGGCGTATATCGCCGAGGTTTGCAGGGACGGAGCCGCACGGGCGAGCGCCGTTTCCTCAAAGGTGTGCAGAAAGGCCTACCGCAAGGTCGGCTTTATGGATATGAAATAAGGTACAAACAAAAGCCCTGAGCTGATTTTTCGTCAGCGCAGGGTCGGTCTGTCGATAAACCGCAATTTGCCGAATATCAAAAATTTAGGTCAAGCCTTTTTAAAGGCTTGCAGGGGTCAAGGGGACGGCGGCCCCTGTCGCCGACCGCAGTCGGCGAAACGCCCTGCCCGTAGGGAGCTCCGCACAGGATGAATTTTAAAACAGTCCGGCGGACTGTTTTAAAAGAGGGGGCATGCCCTGCGATAGAGGGCTGCCTCTAAAAAACTTTTTCGATAAGCAATCCCTGTGTTGATGAAAAATCAGCACAGGGATTTATTCTTTTTAAATTCTATTTCAAAAAATCTTCAACATAAGCAATCTGCTTTTCTATTGAAGCAAGTCCCGTTCCTCCTGCGGAAATTCGCTTTGACACGCAGGTTTCAAGGGAAATTTCCGAGTACAAATCTTCGTCAAACACATCGCTGAATTTCCTGTACTCGTCAAGGCTTAAGCCTTCAAGCACGGTTCCCTTTTCAATGCAATATGCCACTGTCTGACCGACGATTTTATACGCCGTTCTGAACGCAAGACCTTTCTTAACCATATAATCGGCAAGGTCGGTTGCATTGATAAAGCCCTTTTGAGCCGCCGCATACATATTGTCCTTTAAAACCGTCATGGTTTCAATCATCGGCGCAAATACACCGAGGCACTTTTTCACCGTCTCAATGCTGTCGAAAATCGCTTCCTTATCCTCCTGCATATCCTTGTTGTACGCAAGCGGTATGCCCTTTAAAACCGTGAGCATAGCCATTAAATCGCCGTAAACTCTGCCGGTCTTTCCCCTAACAAGCTCCGCCATATCGGGGTTTTTCTTCTGCGGCATAATGCTTGAGCCGGTTGTGTAGGAATCGTCAAGCTCAACGAATTTGAACTCCCATGAGGACCAAAGAATTACCTCTTCGGAAAATCTCGAAAGGTGAGTCATAATAAGAGCGTAGGCGCTCATGAGCTCCACGCAGAAATCTCTGTCGGAAACGCCGTCTATGCTGTTTAAGGTAATTCCGTCAAATCCGAGCCTTTCTGCAACAAAATCACGGTCGGTATTGTACGTAGTTCCCGCAAGAGCGCAGGAGCCGAGCGGCGAATAATTCATTCTCGCAAGAGCGTCCTCAAGCCTTGTTATATCCCTTGTAAACATCATCGCATAAGCAAGCAGGTGATGCGCAAAGGTAATGGGCTGAGCTCGCTGAAGATGCGTGTAACCCGGCAAAATCGTCGTTTTATGCTGCTTCGCCTGAGAAAGCACGGCGCAAAGAAGCTTCTTTATAAGCCCGATAATCTCATTTGTTTCATCGCGAAGATACATTCTTATATCCAGGGCAACCTGGTCGTTTCTGCTTCTTGCGGTATGAAGCTTTTTTCCGACCTCGCCGATTCTTTTGGTAAGCTCGGACTCAACAAACATATGAATGTCCTCAGCCTCCGCGTCAATTTCAAGCGCTCCGCTTTCAATATCATCAAGAATAGTCTGCAAACCGTCGATGATTTGCAGACTCTCTTCCTTTGTGATAATATTGCGTGCGGAAAGCATTGCGGCATGCTGCATAGAGCCGGTTATATCCTGCTTATACATTTTGCAGTCAAAGTGTATCGACGAGTTGAAATCGTCCGCCTGTTTGTCAAGCGCCTTTGAAAATCTGCCTGCCCACATTTTTTCCATAGTAAAACCTCTTACTTTATATTGTTCTTAGCCTTCATCTTCGCATTGACCTTCGTGGAAAGTCCGAAGAGGTTGATAAAGCCCGCCGAATCAGCCTGATTGTAAACATTGTCCTCGTCAAAGGTTGCGATTTCGGGGTCGTAAAGCGAATAGGGTGATGTTACGCCTGCGTTGATGATGTTGCCCTTGTAAAGCTTGAGCTTAACATCGCCTGTTACATACTGCTGTGTGCTGTCAACAAATGCGGAAATCGCCTCACGCAGGGGAGAATACCATTTTCCGAAGTAAACAAGCTCCGCAAATTCCTTTGAAACAAGCTCCTTGTAGTGCATTGTGTCCCTGTCAAGGCAAAGGGTTTCAAGAATTTGATGCGCCTTGTAAAGAATTGCTCCTCCGGGTGTTTCATATACGCCGCGACATTTCATTCCGACAAGTCTGTTTTCAACAATGTCGAGAAGTCCGATTCCGTTTTCTCCGCCCAGCTTGTTAAGTGTTTCCACAAGCTCTACTGCGCCCATTTCCTTGCCGTCGATTGCGGTGGGAACGCCTTTTTCAAAGTGAATTGTAACATAAGTCGGCTTGTCGGGAGCCATTTCGGGTGAAACGCCCATTTCGAGGAAGCCGGGCTTGTTGTAAAGAGGCTCGTTTGCAGGGTTCTCAAGGTCAAGTCCCTCGTGGGAAAGATGCCAGATGTTCTTGTCCTTTGAATAGTTTGTTTCTCTGTTGATTTTAAGAGGAACATTGTGCGCCTCTGCGTATTCGATTTCCTCCTCACGGGATTTGATGTCCCACTCTCTCCAAGGAGCGATGATGGGCATATCGGGAGCAAAAGCTTTAATAGCAAGCTCAAATCTTACCTGGTCGTTGCCCTTGCCCGTACAGCCGTGGCAAATTGCGTCAGCGCCCTCTGCAAGGGCAATTTCTGCAATTCTCTTTGCAATCGGGGGACGTGCAAAAGCAGTTCCCAGCATATAATCCTCGTAAAGCGCTCCCGCCTTAACTGAGGGGAACACATAGTCCTCAAGAAATTCCTTTGTAAGGTCCTCGATGTAGATTTTAGAAGCGCCTGTTTTAATAGCTTTTTCTTCAAGACCTTCAAGCTCGCTTGCCTGTCCCACATTGCCGGAAACGGCGATTACCTCGCAGTTGTTGTAGTTTTCCTTGAGCCACGGAATGATAATTGATGTATCAAGTCCTCCGGAATATGCAAGTACAACCTTTTTAATGTCGCTTTTATTCATAATCAAATCTCCTTTTTGAATAAATATTCATTTTGTGGCTTTCTTTTATGTATATTATACACTACGGATGTATGCTTGTCAATAGAAAAGGAAATTTTTTTGTATTTTTTTCAACGGGGCTTTTGCCGACTCATATTCAGCGAGGGATTGTGCCGCTGAATATGGAAAGTCCCCCGACGCTTTGCGTCGGGGGACTTCTTTCCCAAATTACAAATTCAAGCTGAAATTACTTAAGCTCGATTGTAGCGCCTGCTTCTTCAAGCTTAGCCTTGAGCTCTTCAGCTTCTGCCTTAGCAACGCCCTCTTTGAGTGTTGCGGGAGCGCTTTCAACGAGCTTCTTAGCGTCCATAAGGCTGATGCCGAGGAGATCCTTAGCTGCCTTGATAACGCCCATCTTTGCATCGCCGAAGCTTGCAAGTACAACGTTGAATTCTGTCTTTTCTTCCTCAGCTGCTGCTGCGCCGCCTGCTGCGGGAGCTGCTACTGCGAAAGCTGCTGCTGATACGCCGAATTCCTCTTCGAGCGCGCTAACGAGCTCTGAAAGCTCTAATACTGAAAGTTCTTTTACTTCTTCAACAAATTTTAAAATCTTTTCTGAAGCCATTTTATTTTCCTCCGTTAAATAATTTTTACGCAATTAAGCGGTTTGTTCTTCGTTTTTCTCTGCGATCTGCTTCAATACGATAGCAAGACCTGAAATGGGGCTCTGTAAAGCGCCCAAAAGCTGAGCGATAAGTACTTCCTTTGAGGGGAGCTTTGCGTACTTAACAACCTCTTCGATAGGGATAACCTTACCGTCAACATAGCCCGCCTTAACATTGAAAATGTCGCCGAGCTCCTCAGACTTCTTAACGAGTATTCTTGCTGCTGCGATGGGGTCCTCAGCGCTGATTGCGATAGCTGTTGAGCCCTCGAGGCAGTCGGAAAGCTCTGTAAGCTCTGCTGCGTTAACAGCATATCTGAGAATAGAGTTCTTTACTACGAAATAGTTGATTCCTGCTTCTCTGAGCTCTGCGCGAAGCTTTGTATCGTCCTCAACGGTAATTCCCTTGTAGTCAACGATTACGCCTGCTGCTGAATTCTTGAGAAGATTTGTGATTTCTTCAACTCTTACCTTCTTAGCTTCCAATACCTTTGCACTTGGCATCTATTTCACCTCCCGAGATTATCTTACGGAATAAACAAGCCCTTTTCCGCAGGACGAAAAAGGGCATAAAGTCATTGCTTTAATGCACATCTCTCGGCAGGCGGAAAATCCGTTAGGAATAAGGGTGTGTCCCAAAATTCACCTGCTGTCTTAAAGACAGCTTAGTAATTATAGCACGAAAATGTGCATTTGTCAATAGTTTTTAAACTCCGAATCTTGTTGTGTTAACTTTGATTCCGGGGCCCATTGTCGAAGCCACTACGCAGGACTTAATGTACTGTCCTTTTGCTGCGGCAGGCTTTGCCTTTGCAATCGCTTCAAGAAGAACATTGAAGTTCTCGTTGAGCTTTTCTGCGCCGAAGGACGCCTTTCCGATGGGGCAGTGGATAATGTTTGTCTTGTCAAGACGGTATTCGATTTTACCTGCCTTTGCCTCGTTAACTGCACGGGCAACATCGGGTGTAACCGTACCTGCCTTGGGGTTAGGCATAAGACCTCTGGGGCCGAGCACCTTACCGAGACGGCCGACAAGTCCCATCATATCGGGGGATGCGATTACTACATCGAAATCCATCCAGTTTTCGCCTGTGATTTTCTGAACGAGATCCTCTGCGCCTACGAACTCTGCGCCTGCTGCCTTTGCAGCCTCGGCAGCATCGTTCTTAGCGAATACGCATACTCTTACATTTTTACCGGTTCCGTTAGGAAGCACTACTGCGCCTCTGACCTGCTGGTCAGCGTGACGGGAGTCAACACCTAAACGAATATGAACCTCAACGGTTTCGTCAAATTTAGCCTTTGCTGTTTTGCAAGCAAGATCGAGAGCCTTGTCTGACTCGTAAAGAGCAGCAGGGTCGATTTCCTTTACGCTTGCGACATAATTTTTTCCATGTTTCATTGTTTTTCCTCCTAAGTGGTAATTGCGGAAAATTCCTCCCACATTGGTCGTAGGTTATACTTAAATTATTCGCTTAGTCAACAACCTCTACGCCCATTGAACGAGCTGTACCTGCGATCATGCTGATTGCGGCGTCAAGACTGCCTGCGTTCAAGTCGGGCATCTTTGTTTCTGCAATCTGTGCAAGCTGAGCCTTTGTGATTTTTGCAACCTTTGTCTTATTGGGTTCACCCGAAGCTGACTCAATTCCGCAAGCCTTCTTAATGAGAACGGCTGCCGGAGGAGTCTTTGTGATGAACGTAAAGCTGCGGTCTGCGTATACAGTAATTACAACAGGGATAATAAGTCCTGCGTCCTTAGCTGTACGGTCGTTGAATTCCTTTGTGAATGCAACGATGTTTACGCCGTGCTGTCCCAATGCAGGACCAACCGGCGGTGCCGGAGTTGCTTTACCTGCGGGGATTTGAAGTTTAATCTGTCCTGTTACCTTTTGTGCCATTTTCTGCACCTCCATAATTCGTGGTAAATGTCGGGATAACCAAGCCGCATGATGTCCCCCGCCCCTAAGGCGCCGGGTTCCATTTCAGTCTTTCAGTATGGGGCAGGAGTCCCCTACTGAAACCCTGAGGAGCTAAAGCTCCCTGCGGCGGTTGCAATCGTCGCAACCTGATTAAGCGAGCTTATCAGGCTTTGCTCCGATTTAAATAACTGGTTTTTACCCCTCCCACCTGCGGGGGGTAAACCCGCATAAGAAGCGAATAAACGCTCTTATTAACTAACAAATACCTCAGTCGACCTTCTGAACCTGTGTAATGTCAACCTCGGCGGGCGTCTCACGACCGAACATAGTTATGGTCAGTGCGACGGTCTGAGCATTCATATCTATGCTCTTAACAATACCGACAAAGTCCTTCAGCGAGCCCTGTGTGATTCTTACGCTGTCGCCTTCCTTAAAGTCGACATCCAGACGTCTTGTTTCAACACCGAGCGCTTCAACCTCGCGGTCTGACAGCGGAACGGGCTTGGAAGCAGGTCCGACGAAGCCTGTGCATCCTCGTGTGTTACGCACGATATACCAGGACTCATCAGTCATAATCATCTTTACAAGCACGTATCCGGGAAAAGTTTTTCTTTCAACCTCGTGAGGACCGTTATCCCTTAATTCGACAACGGTTTCGGTAGGAACTCTAACCTCCGAAATCAAGTCCTGAAGCTTACGGTTTTCCACTGCCTTTTCAATATTCTGCGCTACCTTATTTTCATAGCCGGAATAGGTGTGGATAACGTACCATTTTGCGGAACTGTCCATCATTGCCCTCCAAGCAAAGTTTTATCTAAGAAGTGTGTTCTTTACTATCTGGTTAAGGATAATATCAACGACACCTACAAATATTCCCGATGCAATTATCGATGCGATAACAACGATTGAATTGTTGATAAGCTGTTTTTTTGTGGGCCATACGACCTTCTTGAATTCAGCCTTTGTTTCACGGAAAAACTTTGCAATAGCAGAGAAAGGGTTCTTTTTGGTTTTGGCTTTTTCACTTTTTGCCATATATCCTTACCGCCTTTCGCTATTTTGTTTCCTTATGAACAGTATGCTTTCTGCAGAAACGGCAGTACTTGTTCATTTCGAGCCTGTCAGGATCGTTCTTCTTGTTTTTCATTGTGTTGTAATTGCGTTGCTTGCATTCTGTACAAGCCAAGGTTACTTTAACCCTCATTTCGGCACCTCCTCGTCAAGATTCGCTTGACTTAATATTCATCCGGACCTGAATAAATTTGATCCGTCTGCCTCCCTCGCACGGGCCGCCCTAAAACAGGCGCAAAAAAATAAACCCCATTTGAGGTATATACACTATAACATATATACTCCCTCAAGTCAAGGCTTATTTTCAAAAAAAACGTGATTTTTTGATTTTTATGTATTTTTCACAAGGCAGGCGGCGGGAAAAGTATGAAATCCGCGCCGCCCGGCTGTTAATTTCCTATTACTATCGCCTGGCTGTGGAGAGTGTACCAGTTTGAGATAAAGCTTGACTTCACCTGCGTAACTCCCTCGCCCGTAGCAGGGTCGTTGAGATAAACATAATCTCCGTCAAACCCCACAAGTACCGCGCAATGCTCTCCCACAAGCTCGGTATATGTTCCGGAGCCGTCGGGAAATTCCCATACCTCGCCTGTTTTAATCTGTTCGCCGTACTGCTTGCACCACACCACAACCGGCTTGCCCTGCTTTACATACTCAAACAGCATATCCGCATTGCAGCCCGAAATATTGCGGTTCGGGATCCCCAGAGAGTCAAGAGCGGTGCAAATCGGCTTGGCGTAGCAGCCGTACGAGCCTTCCCGCAGTCTTTTCGTGGGATCTCCGACGAATTTCTCAAACGGATTTTCTGCCACAAGAACTGTTTTTTCCTCCGTTACCGAGATTGTTTTCTTTTCGCCGGTATCGCTGTCGGTAACCTCTTTTTCGACCGTTACGGTTTTGGTTTCGTTTCTCTTGCCGAGATGGTCGGTGGGAGTTTTTTCGATAATCTGATTTACGGAAACATTATAGCCCGCAAACTTAGCCGCCATGGTCGCCGATACAGCCTCGCATCCCGTAGGGAGCCCGATTGCAAACTGGTTTATAAACGGTACGTTTTCAACGTAAAAAATCTTTTCCGGGGAATACGACGAGGTGAGAACATAGCCTATCATGCCGCCTGAAAGCCGCACCTTTGTCCAGGTCTGCCCCACGCTGAGAATTTCAAGCTCGCCGTTTCTTCCGATGTCGGTAATTGTATCTGCGTACTTGCTCGGAGCGTTTCTTATGTATGTATATCTTTTTGCATACTGAATTGAATTTGCAGGCTTTTGCGCCGTGACCGCAAAATTACAGTATGTGCTTGTGCCGTTGGCGGTCTTTGCGGTAACCGTAGCCGTTCCCGTTCCCACTGCGGTAACAACGCCGTTTTCTACGGTTACGGCAGAGGGATTGGAGCTTGTCCAGCTAAGCTGCGGAAAGGTTGCGTTATAGGGATATACCTCTGAATAGAGAAAATATGTCTGCCCTGCTCCCAAGGTCACGCTTTCGTCGTCAAGCCACACTCCCGTAACCTCAACGGGCTTGACCTTGACCTTGAAGGTGACCTGACTGTTCATATCTGCCGAAGCGGCGGTGACAGAAGCCTCTCCCACCGAAATTGCGGTAAGCCTTCCGTTTGCCGCAGTCACAACGGACGGGTTATCCGCAGACCACACAAGCTCGGAAAGCGAGGCGTTTCCCTTAACAATGCTGACCGGAGCAGAGGCAGTTGAGCCGATTAGAATTTCTATGCTTTCGCTGTCAAGAGCAAGCTCGACAGACGGCTGTTTGCAGTTGATTTTCAAGGCATTGCTGACAAAATCGCCCTTAGAAAGCATTATTTCCGCAGAGCCCTCGCCTACGGCGGTAACCGTTCCCCCGTCCACCACCGCAACGCTTTGATTGGAGGATTTCCACACAAGCTCGGCTTCGCTTTTTGAATTTTCCTCGATTTCGGAAGTGATTTTTGCCGATTCTCCTATGCAAAGCACATTGCGCTCCGTGGAAATTGCGATTTCGCATTTGTACGGCTCGTCCGTTGCTGTATCTGCGGTTTCCTGCAAATCAGAGCCGCCGCTGTTCTTGTCAGAGCCTCCGAAAAGCAAAATTCCCGAAACGGCTCCCGCAAGGCAAACAGCCACAGCAATAATAACTGCCGCCGCTTTTGAAAACGGTTTCTTACTGTTTTGAGTTTCTTTTTGAGAATCTTTTACTGCTTCTTCTGCCATGACTGTCTCCGTGTGTTATGTAGCAATATTATTGTGACATACTCCCGCCGCCTTACGGCGGGGGACATCTTGCGGTTTAATTTAAATCAGGCTGCGACGATTGCAATCGCCGCAGGGAGCTTTAGCTCCTCAGGATTTCGGTGGGGGATTATAA
>JBJESI010000118.1:0-2193 GCA_051882715.1 Oscillospiraceae bacterium | reverse complement strand
CTTCGGCGACATTGAATCACAGGTAGCCCAGTTGTCTACATATGGCAAAAACCTGTCGATTTCGCTTATACAAAGGTCAAAATCTCTGATTTTTTCAATTAAAAATCCTTGGAGATTATTTTCCTCATAATAAAAATGAGGAAGAGCCTGTAAAAATTCGTCTCCTAATTCGGTTCCACTGAGCTCTTTTGCAAGCCTGCGAAGCTCCGGTATTCTAACGCCGATAATTCTGTCGGGGCTGACGGTCGGCATCAGTCTCGAATGAAACGCTTTGTATTCGGTATCCTGAAGCTCAAACAGGCGTTTTTGTATTTCTGTCATATTACGCTCCTGAAAACTAAAGCTTATTTTACGGCTTCTGCGAAACCTCTGATTTCTTCCATACGTTCTTCGGCAATGCTTCTTCCAAGCTGATAAACCGCAAGAAGCTTGTCGGGATTTTTCTCAACCCGCTTGATTTCAAGCGCCGACGGCGGCTGAATTACAAGCGTATCGCCCTCCCCGCAAATCTCTTTGAGCTTATCAAGGGTGGAATTGTACATCTCATGGCGTTTTAACATGGCGTCGACAAGCAAAGGATATTTACGAAGCGAAAGCCTCATCGCCAAAGCGGCGGAGGTCTTTTTCTTTCTGTAATCCTCGGGTCGGGTAAGAATAACTATATTTCTTTTATAGCCCTGACTGCGAAACCATTCAATGGGTATGGAATCGGACACGCCACCGTCAAGCAAATCGTACCCGTCAACGCTTACCGTTCTTGAAACGAGCGGCATTGACGCCGACGCTCTCATCCACTGTATATCTTTATCCCCTCCGTCGGTGCAAAGATGATACATCGGTTTTCCTGTATGAACATCGGTGGCAACCACGTAAAATTCCATCGGATTTTCCGAAAAGGTCTTTGTATCAAACGGGTCGAGGCTTTCTGGTATCTCCTTGTAGCAAAACCGTGCGTTATACAAATCTCCCGTTTTTATAAGAGAACGCCAGCTGACATAGCGCGGATCGCTGCAGTATTTCGTGTTATAGCGGATTGAGCGGCCTATTTGCCTTGACTTATAATTACAGCCGAAAACCGCTCCCGCAGAAACGCCTACCGCTCCGTCAATGTGTATGTTGTTTTCCATCATTACATCGAGAACGCCTGCAGTAAACATTCCCCGCATCGCTCCGCCCTCAAGAACAAGTCCGATTTTCATCTGTCCCTCCGAAATAATTTGATTTAATCCTCTCTTTTTTTCATTACGCTCAGATATGCGGGACGGATTATCTTGTTCATTCCGACTAACTCCTCTATACGGTGAGCGCTCCAGCCTACTACTCTTGCTATTGCAAACAGCGGCGTGTACAGCTCCATAGGAATTCCGAGCATATCATAAACAAATCCGCTGTAAAAATCAACATTCGGGCTTACACCCTTGTAGATTTTCCTTTTCTCGCCTATAAGCTCCGGGGCAAGCTCCTCAATATTCGCATACAATGCCATATCGTCGGATTTGCCCTTTACACTCGCAAGCTTTTCAACATATGATTTAAGTATACGCTCTCTGGGGTCGGAAACAGAATATACGGCATGGCCCATTCCGTATATAAGACCTTTGCCGTCAAATGCTTTTCCGTCAAGTATTTTGCTCAGATACTCTTTTACCTGAGCACGGCTTGTGTAATCGGAAACATTTTCCTTTATATCGCTTATCATTTCCATTACCTTTATATTTGCTCCGCCGTGCTTCGGACCTTTGAGAGATGACATCGCCGCCGCTATCGAGGAACATGTGTCCGAACCGGATGAGGTTACAACTCTTGTTGTAAAGGTGGAGTTGTTTCCTCCCCCGTGCTCCATATGGAGCATTAAAACTATATCGAGAACCTTTTCTTCAAGCTCGGTAAAGCCGGTGTCGGGGCGGAGCATTCTCAGGAAATTTCCCGCCGTAGAAAGCTCCGGCAAGGGACGGTGTATATACATGCTTTCGTAATTTTCATAATGGTTATACGCGTGGTAGCCGTAAACGGCAAGCATGGGAAAGACTGAAATCAGACGCAGACACTGCCTGATATTGTTGTCGATTCCGCCGTTAATACATTCGTCGTATGACGCAAGGGTAAGAATACTCCTTGTCATGGAATTCATAATGTCCTTGGACGGAGCCTTCATTATTACGTCCCTTGTGAAATTAACGGGGAGCTTTCTCT
>JBJESI010000117.1:0-2201 GCA_051882715.1 Oscillospiraceae bacterium | reverse complement strand
GCTTGCGGTAGGGGTAGCGTTCGGAAGCACGGCTCTTGCGTCAGGGGGAGCGTCATTTGCCGAAGCGGCAATGCTTGCTGTCGGAATAGGCCTGCAGAATTTTCCCGAGGGAGCGTGCGTATCTTTGCCCCTCAGGCGTGACGGCGCTTCAAAAGGAAAAGCGTTCTTCTACGGTCAGGCTTCGGGAATTGTAGAGCCGATTGCCGGAGTGCTGGGTGCGACTCTTGTTTTATGGGCGACAAAGGCTCTTCCGTTTCTTTTAGCGTTCTCCGCAGGAGCAATGATTTCCGTTGTTGCGTCGGAGCTTGTACCGGAATCGGCGCAAACAAATAAAAATCTTGCAACCTTCGGGCTTATAACGGGCTTCATTGTAATGATGGTGCTTGATGTTGTTTTAGGATAAGCATTGGAGATCCGAACTCGGTTTTTAGCGGCATATTTACGCCTATTCATCGTCAAAATCCCCGTGAATACGGCAAGTATTCACTGCGGATTTTCCTAAAATAGACCTAAATCTGTTCGCTAAAAACTGCTCCGCACCTATAACCAAATCGAAATGTCCCCGGAGGAGGCGGAGTACATTTTGCCTAAGTTATAGGCGGTTGCGGTTTGACTTCCTAATGCCTGACTTATTCAAAACAGCAGAAAAATTTTCGATAATTCTTGACAAAAAACCGTAGACGTGATAGAATGATTCTGCGAAAACTGGATGTTTTCCGGCTAATGCAATATTGACCGCTTTCGGTCCTGCCGAAGGAAAAGCCCATACGGACAGGCTGGTCAGATGCCGCGAGTGGCGACAGGCCACATTGTTGATTGAGTTAAAAGCTCAAATTTTATAAGTTGATTACTTTATAATCAGTGCATAAAAGCACACACTTGTGAAACGGTCAATAAGAGAAGCATTAAATATTGCAGGCTCTGAAACGGGAAATATCTTAACGGGGCGATATACCTCGTAAGTTTACTGCGTTTTATAGAATGATTGTATATTACGAGCAGGTGCGTGCAAGGCGCACCTGCTTTTTTTGCATATAGGAGCGGTTATGAATATCGAAAAACAAAAAAGAGCTCCCGTTTACGAGGCGCTTGAAAAATTCAGACGTCAAAGGGTAGTGCCGTTTGACGTCCCCGGGCATAAGCGAGGCAGGGGAAATCCCGAGCTTATCGGGCTTTTAGGGGAAAAATGCGTCGGAATAGACGTAAATTCCATGAAGCCGCTTGATAACCTTTGCCATCCGATGTCGGTTATTCTGGAAGCTGAAAATCTTGCGGCTGACGCATTCGGCGCAGACCATGCGTTTTTTATGGTCGGAGGTACAACCTCTGCGGTGCAGAGTATGATTTTATCCGTCTGCAAGGCGGGTGACAAAATCATTATGCCGAGAAACGTCCATAAGAGCGCAATTAACGCCCTTGTTATCTGCGGCGCAATTCCGATATACGTAAATCCCGATGTTAACGAGAAAATCGGCATTTCTCTCGGAATGGAGATTTCCCAGGTTGAAAAGGCGATTATCGAAAATCCCGACGCCGTTGCCGTTCTTGTAAATAATCCGACATATTACGGAATTTGCTCGGACCTGCGGGCTATAGTAAAAACAGCCCACGACCACAACATGAAGGTGCTTGTGGATGAGGCGCACGGAACTCATTTTTATTTCGGAAAGGGACTTCCCGTTACCGCAATGGAGGCAGGAGCCGATATGGCGGCTGTTTCCATGCACAAATCGGGCGGAAGTCTTACTCAAAGCTCTCTTTTGCTGACGAATAAAAATATCAACTCAAATTATGTGGGACAGATTATAAATCTCACTCAAACCACCAGCGCGTCGTATCTTCTTATTTCAAGTCTTGATATTTCAAGAAGAAACCTTGCTCTCAGGGGAGAGGAATCCTTTGCAAAGGTTATGCAGATGGCTCAGTACGCAAGGGATGAAATAAACGAAATCGGCGGATACTATGCATACGGAAGCGAGCTTTGCAACGGCTCCAGCATCTACGCTTACGATATTACAAAGCTCTCTGTTTATACAAGGGACATCGGACTTGCGGGAATTGAGGTTTACGACCTTCTCCGTGACGAGTACGATATACAGATTGAGTTCGGCGACATCGGAAACATACTTGCATATATTTCCATAGGAGACCGAATACAGGATATTGAACGACTTGTGGGAGCGCTCGCGGATATAAAGCGC
>JBJESI010000116.1:0-9769 GCA_051882715.1 Oscillospiraceae bacterium | reverse complement strand
ACGAGGATACTCTCGACACTTGGTTTTCTTCAGCGCTCTGGCCGTTTTCGACTCTCGGCTGGCCCGACAAAACGGAGGATTTGGAGTATTTTTACCCCACGAACACCCTTGTTACGGGCTATGATATTATCCCGTTCTGGGTAATGCGAATGATGTTCAGCGGCATCGAGCAGACAGGTCAGGTGCCTTTCGACACGGTTCTTATTCACGGCCTTGTGCGTGACAGTCAGGGCAGAAAGATGTCAAAGTCTCTCGGCAACGGCATAGATCCTCTTGAGGTAATCGACGAATACGGCGCCGACGCTTTGAGGTTTATGCTTGCAACGGGAAATTCCCCCGGAAACGATATGCGCTATATCGAGGACAAGGTTATTTCCGCAAGAAACTTCGCAAACAAGCTTTGGAACGCTTCAAGATATATTCTTATGAATCTGCCCGACGATATGGACAGTGCAAAAATTCCCGAAGCGCTCACGGCAGAGGACAAATGGGTATTGGGCGAGTTCAACGCCCTTGTCAAAGAGGTTACGGAAAATCTCGACAAGTTCGAGCTGGGCGTTGCTCTTGCGAAGATTTACGACTTTATCTGGAGCGTTTACTGCGACTGGTATATCGAGCTTACAAAGCCGAGAATTGCGGCAGGCGGCGAAACGGCGCTTGCGGCGCAGAATGTCCTTGTTTATGTAATGCAGGGTATGCTTAAGCTCCTGCACCCGTTTATGCCCTTTGTAACCGAGGAAATTTGGCAGGCAATCCCCAACGACTGCGAAACGATTATGCTTGCAAGCTGGCCCGTGTACGACGAGGCTCTTGCCTTTGAAACCGAGCGCAGGGAGTTTTCCGGGGTAATCGAGGCGGTTACAAAAATCAGGAATCTCCGCTCGCAGTACGATATCGTTCCGTCCAAGCGGCTCGACGCTGTTGCGTGCTTCGAGCTGAGAGAGGATTTTGCTCAGGTTATCTCGACTCTTGCGAGAGTTACGGCGGTGAAGGGCGAAAAATCCGAAAACGCCATAGTTCTCGTAACTCAGATGGGCGACTTTGCATTTGAGATGAACGAGCTTGTGGATAAGGAAAAGGAAACCGCCCGTCTTGAAAAAGAAAAGGCTGCGGCGTTAAAGGATATAGAATTCCTTTCCTCGAAGCTCAACAACGAAAAATTCGTAAGCAAGGCTCCCGCAAAGCTTGTTGAGGAACAGCGTGTAAAGCTTGCGGCGGCAGAGGAAAAGCTTTCGAGAATTGAAGAAAGTCTTGCGGCTTTGGCGTAATTTTATTTCGCCTTACCGAAAGCGACAAATTTCATACATTAAATGGATTATTATGTAAAAGTAATAATCCATTTTTGTATATACGGCTCAGAATATCATATTAAGGAAGTGAAAATATGGGTGTAAAAATCGACATTGCCGAAAACGGTATAAAAGCAGGAATAAGCGGCGATATTGACCATCACACCGCCCGCGAAATCCGCGAGGAAATCGACCGCAGTATAGAAGAGGTGCATCCGAAAAGACTTGTGATGGATTTTCGGGATGTCAATTTCATGGACAGCAGCGGCATAGGGCTTGTTATGGGCAGATATAAGCTTTTGCGCCGGTTCGGAGGGGTTATCGTAATAACCAATCCGTCTGCACACATAAAAAAGGTTATGCGCCTTGCAGGACTGGACAGGCTTGCCGTAATAGACGATTCGCAGGAGGGCAGAAGATGAAAATTCTAAACGAGGTCAAGCTGACCTTTCTATCAAAATCCGCAAACGAGGGCTTTGCCAGAGTAAGCGCTGCGGCATTTGCCGCCCAGCTGGACCCTACCGTGGAGGAAATTTCTGATATAAAGACCGCAGTATCCGAAGCCGTGACCAACTGCATCGTTCACGCCTACAGGGACGAAATCGGAAAAATCGCAATGACGCTCAGACTGATAGATTCGGATACGGTTTACATAAAAATCAGCGATAAGGGCTGCGGCATTGAGGATATCGGTCAGGCAATGGAGCCTATGTTCACCACAAGCCCCGGCGATGAGCGGGCGGGATTGGGCTTTGCCGTTATGGAAAGCTTTATGAACACCTTAAAAGTAAGAAGCAAGGTCGGCAAGGGAACGACTGTTATAATGACCAAAAAGATTGTTGCAAGATGACCAAAAAGGAGCGGATTGAAAGCAATCTCGGCTTGGTTCATGCCTGCGCCAACCGCTTCAGGGGCAGAGGCGTGGATTACGAGGAGCTTTACAGCACAGGTTGTCTCGGACTTGTTAAGGCGGCGGAAAATTTCGACGAAAGCCGCGGCTTTTGCTTTTCAACTTACGCCGTGCCGGTTATACTGGGAGAAATCAAGAGGATTTTCCGTGACGGCGGAAGCGTTAAGGTCAGCCGAAGCGTAAAGGAGCTGTGGCTGAAAATTTCCCGTGAGAGCGAAAGCTTTGCCCAAAGAGAGGGCAGACAGCCTCAGGTTTCGGAGCTTGCGGCAATACTCGGCGTTTCGGCGGAGCAGGTGTCCGAGGCAATAATGGCGGGAAAGCCCACGGTGTCCCTCACTGCCGAGGACGGCGACCGCACGGGACAGACCGATATCCCCGTGGAAGCTCCCGACGAGCATATTGCCGACCGTGTTTCGCTGGAACAGGTGATTATGACTCTCAGCGACGAGGACAGGCGGCTAATTGTTCTGCGTTATTACAAGGGAAAAACTCAGAGTGAGACCGCAAAAAGCCTGAAAATGTCGCAGGTTCAGGTTTCCCGTCGGGAAAAAAAGATTTTAGGGGAGTTAAGAAAAGAATTATTACGCTGATTTGTGAAAAATGCACTAAATCAGAGCTTATTTTTTTAAAAAATTCTACGTTTGCAAATTCGCAAAAATATTGAAAAGCGGAGGCTTGTATTGTATAATAATAGAGCGTGACTGCGACAGATATGCGATGAAGCGGAGGTTGCCGCCCTTTACGGCGGGTTTTTCGTGGAGTATGTCCGATTTTAAACCGGGCGACAAAAACACAGCACACGCACTTTCGTTATGCTTCTTGCGTAAGTATGCCGAAAGGGCGTAGTTATGTTCTGAGTCCGAAAACCGTGTTTTTCGGATTTTTTAACGTATAAACGGGGAACGCACGGAAGCGTGTGCGAAACCGTAGTGTTATTGGCGTTGCCCCCCAACAAAGAAAAAGCTTTAAGGAGGCGATGAAAGTGGCAGTCAAGGAAAAAATCAGAATCAAGGTGCAGGGTTATGAGCACGCAGTTGTAGACGCGGCGGCAGCAAAGATTGTCGATACCGCAAAGCGTTCGGGCGCAAGGGTTTCAGGTCCGATTCCGCTCCCTACAAAGAAGGAAGTTGTAACAATCCTTCGCGCAGTTCATAAGTACAAGGACAGCCGTGAGCAGTTTGAGATGAGAACACATAAGAGACTTATTGATGTTATCCGTCCCACAAACAAAACTGTTGAGGCTCTCAAAAGCCTTGAGCTTCCCGCAGGCGTTGACATTTCAATGGAATTCTAATTGAAATAAAGCGCATACGGTCATGTTGGCGAAAGTCAACCAATAACCATAGGAGGAAAGAAAATGACAAAAGGTATTATCGGCAAGAAAATCGGTATGACACAGATTTTCGACCAGGCAGGAAAAGTTGTTCCTGTAACTGTAATCGAAGCCGGCCCGTGCGTAGTGGTACAGAAGAAAACCGTTGAAAACGACGGCTATCA
Source organism: Oscillospiraceae bacterium (assembly GCA_051882715.1). GTDB lineage: Bacteria > Bacillota > Clostridia > Oscillospirales > Ruminococcaceae > JBJESI01. Next base: position 6,073 of record JBJESI010000116.1, on the reverse strand, counting down.
GGCAGTACAGCTCGGCTACGGCGAGATTTCGGCAAAGAATGTAAACCGTCCGCAGGCAGGCCATTTCAAGAAGGCTGATGCGGCACCCAAGAGAACTTTGAAGGAATTCAGAGTTGACGACATCGAAAGCTTCGGAATCGGCGACATCATCAAGGCTGACATCTTCGCAGCAGGTGAAATCGTTGACGTATCCGGTACAAGCAAGGGTAAAGGTTTTCAGGGAGCTATCAAGCGTCACAACTTCCATCGCTTGAAGGAAACTCACGGTACAGGCCCTGTTCACAGACAGGCAGGTTCAATGGGCGCATGCTCGTCACCGTCGAGAATTTTCAAGGGCAAGGGCATGGCAGGCCACATGGGAGCTGAAAAGGTAACAGTTCAGAATCTTGAAATTGTTAAGATTGACGCAGAAAATAATCTTATCGCAATTAAGGGAGCTGTCCCCGGTCCTAAGGGCGGCGTGGTAACAGTTGTTCCCAGCGTTAAGAAGGCGTAAGAGAAGGAGGAAGCAATATGCCACAGGTTACAGTATTTGATATGACCGGCAAGAAGGTTTCCGACCTTATGCTGTCAGACGAAATTTTCGGAATTAAGCCCAATGAAGCAGTAATGCATCAGGCAGTAGTTAACTATCTTGCTAACCAGAGACAGGGCACACAGTCAACGCTTACAAGAACAGAAGTAAGCGGCGGCGGAAGAAAGCCTTGGCGTCAGAAGGGAACAGGCCACGCAAGACAGGGTTCAATCCGTGCTCCCCAGTGGACACACGGCGGAATCGCTCTCGGCCCCAAGCCCAGAGATTACAGCTACACACTTAACAAAAAGGTTAAGCGTCTTGCTCTCAAGTCTGCGCTTTCAAGCAAGGTACTTGACGAAAACTTAATCGTAGTTGACGCAATCACACTTGCAGACTACAAAACAAAGACAATCGTTGAAATGCTCAAAGCCCTTTCCGTAGAAGGCAAGGCTCTTATCGTAACGGCAGATGTTGACGATAAGGTAGTAAAGAGCGCTTCAAACATTGAAGGAATCAAAACAGCTCAGGTCAACACACTCAATGTGTATGACATTCTTAATTACGATAAGTTCATCGTTGTTAAGGACGCAGTTGCTAAAATCGAGGAGGTGTACGCCTAAATGAAATCAGCACAGGACATCATCATCAGACCTATCGTGACAGAAAAGTCGCTCGAGGGTATCGCTGATAAGAAATACACCTTCAGAGTAGCAAAGAGCGCAAACAAAATCGAAATCGCAAAGGCGGTTGAGGAATTGTTTGGCGTAAGCGTAGCAAAGGTGAACACAATGAACTGCAAAGGACGCAAAAAGCGTATGGGCAGATCAATCGGCTATCAGCCCGATTGGAAGAAAGCAATCGTAACTCTTAAAGAAGATTCTAAGACCATTGAATTTTTCGAGGGTATGATTTAGTTTCTTAAATCGTAATTAAAGAAGGAGTGAAATATAATGGCAATTAAGAGCTACAAGCCTACCACCCCCGGTAGAAGAGGTATGACTGTAACAGATTACAGCGGCTTGTCAAAGGTAGCTCCGCACAAAAGCCTTCTCGAGTCTTTAAAGAAGAATTCAGGCCGTAACAGCTACGGAAGAATTACTGTAAGACACAGAGGCGGCGGAGAAAGAAGAAAATACCGTATAATTGATTTCAAAAGAGATAAACAGGGTATGAACGCAACGGTTCTTACTCTCGAGTATGATCCCAACCGTTCCGCACACATCGCTTTGGTTGAGTATGAGGACGGCGAAAAGAGATACATTCTCGCTCCCAACGGCCTTAAGGTAGGCGATGTTGTAAGAGCAGGCTCCGACGCTGACATTAAGCCCGGCAATGCGCTCGCACTTGCAGACATCCCCGTTGGTACATTCATTCACAACATCGAGCTTTATCCCGGCAAGGGCGCACAGCTCGTTCGTTCGGCAGGAAATATGGCTCAGCTTATGGCTAAGGAAGGCGTTTACGCACTCGTAAGACTCCCCAGCGGCGAGCTCAGAAACATTCCCGCAAACTGCATGGCTTCCATCGGTCAGGTAGGCAACATCGACCATGAGAACGTTAAAATCGGTAAAGCCGGAAGAAAGCGCCACATGGGCATAAGACCTACAGTCCGCGGCTCGGTTATGAACCCGAACGATCACCCTCACGGCGGTGGTGAAGGTAAGTCACCTATCGGCCGTCCCGGACCGGTTACTCCTTGGGGTAAACCGACTCTCGGCTACAAGACCCGTAAGAAGCACAAAGCGTCTGACAAGTTCATTGTTAAGCGCAGAAATGCTAAATAAGCGAAGGGAGGCAAATGAAAAATGGGCAGAAGTATTAAAAAAGGACCTTATGTTGAAGAATCTTTATATAAAAAGGTTGCTGCAATGAATGAGGCAAACGAGGCAAAGGTCATCAAGACATGGAGCCGTTCAAGCACAATATTCCCTGAATTCGTTGGTCACACTTTCGCGGTTCATGACGGAAGAAAACACGTTCCTGTATATGTAACGGAAGATATGGTAGGACACAAGCTCGGCGAGTTTGCTCCCACAAGAACCTTCAAGGGACACGCAGGTTCAAAGACCACAAAGGGTAAATAGTCGGAAGGAGGAACAGCAATGGAGGCAAGAGCTTATTTAAGACATGCCCGTATCGCACCCAGAAAGGTGCAGGTAGTTCTTGATCTTATCAGAAACAAGAACGTTGAGGTTGCTTTAGCGACATTGGAGCAGACTCCGAAGGCAGCAAGCGAGTATCTCATCAAGCTTCTCAATTCGGCTATCGCAAACGCTACAAACAATCACAATATGGACGCAGACAGATTATATGTTGCAGAATGCTTCGTATGCCCCGGACCGACTCTTAAAAGAATCAGACCGGTAGCGCACGGCAGAGCGCACAGAATCTTAAAGAGAACATCGCACATCACTTTGGTTCTCAAAGAAGCAGAATAAATCACAGGAGGTTATCATGGGACAGAAAGTAAATCCGCACGGATTTAGAGTTGGCGTTATCAAAGACTGGGACTCCCGCTGGTATGCGAATAAAAATTCCTTCGGTGACTTGCTCGTTGAGGATACAAAAATTCGTGAATTCGTGAAGAAGAAATTATACGCAGCAGGCGTGCCCAGAATTGAAATCGACAGATTCAACGACGGCAAGGTTAGAATTCATATTCACTGTGCAAAGCCCGGTATCGTAATCGGACGCGGCGGCGCAGAAATCGAAAAGTTAAGACAGGAAGTTGAAGCGCTCATCGGCAAGCCCGTTAGCATCAACATTGTTGAAGTTAAGCAGCCCGACCTTAACGCACAGCTCGTTGCAGAGAGCATTGCATCACAGCTTGAAAGAAGAATTTCCTTCAGACGTGCAATGAAATCATCAATCGCAAGAGCTATGAAGCTCGGAGCAAAGGGAATCAAAACCCGTACATCAGGTCGTCTCGGCGGCGCAGAAATCGCACGCTCAGAAACCTATCATGACGGAACAATCCCGCTTCAGACACTCAGAGCAGATATCGACTACGGTACTGCTGAGGCTCACACAACCTACGGCCGTATCGGCGTAAAGGTATGGCTTTACAAGGGCGAGGTTCTTAAAGGAGAAATCCAGAAGGACAGACCCAGAAGAAATCGCAGAGAAGGAGGTAACCGAAATGCTGCTTCCAAAGAGAGTTAAGTATCGTCGTGTTCACAGAGGCCGTATGACAGGCACAGCAACACGCGGAAATAAAGTAACAAACGGCGAATATGGCTTGCAGGCTCTTGAGCCCGCATGGATTACCTCAAACCAGATTGAGGCTGCCCGTATCGCAATGACACGTTACATCAAGCGTGGCGGTCAGGTTTGGATTAAGATATTCCCCGATAAGCCGGTAACAAAGAAGCCTGCAGGAACTCGAATGGGTTCCGGTAAAGGTTCTCCGGAATACTGGGTATCGGTAGTTAAGCCGGGAAGAGTTATGTTTGAAATTGCAGGCGTTCCCGAAGAGACAGCTCGTGAGGCTATGCGTCTTGCGATGCACAAGCTCCCCATTAAATGCAAATTCGTAAAAAGAGAAACGGAGGGTGAGTAATAATGAAGAAAAAAGATTTAATGACAGAACTTCGCGAAGCATCGGTTGTTGAACTTAACGAAAGACTCACCAACTTAAAGTCCGAACTCTTCAACTTGCGTTTTCAGGTAGCTGTTAACCAGCTCGAAAATCCTATGCGAATTAAGGCTGTTAAGAAGGAAATCGCTCGTGTACAGACAATCCTTACAGAGCGTGCTGCTGCTGACAGCGCAAAGCAGTAATTGAAGGGAGGATTTAGCTATGAGCGAAAGAAATCTCAGAAAAACAAGAACCGGCAAGGTTGTAAGCAACAAGATGGACAAGACTATCGTAGTTGCAATCGAGGATAGCGTAAGACATCCTTTGTATAAAAAGATTATCAAGCGTACAATCAAGCTCAAGGCACACGATGAAAACAACGAGTGCAGCATCGGCGACCGTGTTGAAATCATGGAAACCCGTCCTTTGTCAAAGGATAAAAGATGGAGACTTGTCCGCGTAATCGAAAAAGTTAAATAAGTCATTACAAACAACGCAGAAATATCGGTGGCATTACGCCATCTGATATTCTGACTTTGGAAGGAGGAACGCACTGTGGTACAGATGCAGTCATACCTTAAGGTTGCTGACAACACCGGCGCAAAGGAGCTTATGTGCATCCGAGTTCTTGGCGGAACACGCAAGCGTTATGCTGAAATCGGCGATGTAGTTGTTGCTTCGGTTAAAAAAGCAACACCCGGCGGCGGGGTAAAAAAAGGCGATGTTGTTAAGGCAGTCATCGTTCGTTCAGTAAAGGGTATCCGTCGCAGCGACGGAACATACATCCGCTTTGATGAAAATGCGGCTGTTATAATTAAAGAAGATAAATCTCCGAGAGGAACTCGTATCTTCGGACCAGTAGCAAGAGAACTTCGTGAAAAGGAATACACAAAGATTCTTTCACTTGCTCCTGAAGTACTATAATGGAGGGCTAAAATGAACACATTACATGTTAAAACAGGCGATACCGTTGTAATACTTTCAGGCAAATCAAAGGGCAAACAGGGTAAGGTTTTAGAGGTTAGCCCGAAAGAGCAGAAGGTTATCGTTGAAGGCTGCAACATTGTTACAAAGCATGTTAAGCCGAAAAGAATGGGCCAGCAGGGCGGTATCGTTAAGGCAGAGGCTCCGCTTTATGCCTGCAAGGTACAGCTTGTATGCCCCAAGTGCGGCAAAGCTACAAGAGCAGCCCACACAGTAGATGAAAACGGAAACAAAACAAGAACTTGCAAGCACTGTGGCAAGGAATTTTAGTAGGAGGAGAATATGGCAAGATTAAAAGAATACTATATCAGCACCGTAGCTCCTGCTTTGATGAAAAAGTACAGCTACAAGAGTGTAATGCAGATTCCTAAGATTGAAAAAATCGTAATCAATGTAGGCTGCGGCGAAGCCCGTGACAACGCAAAGGTTATTGATTCCATTATGACGGATCTTGCAACAATCACAGGTCAGAAGCCTGTTGTATGTAAGGCAAGAAAGTCAGTTGCAAACTTCAAGCTTCGTGAAGGCATGAACATCGGCGTTAAGGTAACGCTCAGAGGCGAGAAGATGTATGAGTTTATCGACAGATTTTTCAATGTAGCACTTCCCCGTGTAAGGGACTTCCGCGGTATCAACCCGAACTCCTTCGACGGCAGAGGCAACTACACAATGGGACTTAAGGAACAGCTTATCTTCCCTGAAATCGAGTACGATAAGATTGACGCAGTAAGAGGAATGGACATCAGCTTCATCACAACAGCGTCAACAGACGAAGAAGCAAAAGAGCTCCTTTCACTTATGGGCGCTCCGTTTGAAAGATAAGGGGGAATAACAAAATGGCAAAGAAATCAATGATCGCAAAGCAGCAGCGTACGCCTAAGTATTCTACCCGTGCTTACAGCAGATGCAAGATTTGCGGCAGACCTCACGCGTACTTGAGAAAATTCGGCATTTGCCGTATCTGCTTCAGAGAGCTCGCTCACAAGGGTCAGATT
>JBJESI010000115.1:0-9842 GCA_051882715.1 Oscillospiraceae bacterium | reverse complement strand
TTCTATGTTCCGACTAATGCTGATACAGATGCCGTAATGTCGCTTTCGGTATATATTGATGAGGTTTTAACCTACTATAAGGACGGAATTACTGTTGAAACCGAGCCAACGTCAATTTCTCTCGATGTTTCAGGTCATAAAACAATGCGAATTGTTATGCAGACAACGGACGAGTATAACGGTCGTGTTTGCTTTGGCAATACATCGTTTGATAAGGCGGGGGATTCTTCCGCTCAGTAGAACATATGCAAAAAAACAGCCGCAGTCAAAAGCTGCGGCTGTATTTTTTTAATCTTTATTGGTAAAATAGAAATGCACATCAAAGCTCTGCCTTGCTGATAAGCTGGATATGTGCTTCGCTGTTTTGGATAAGGCTTCTCAGTGAAGACGCATTTGATTCGTATTCCTTTTCAAGTAGCGCGCTTGTTACAATCATGGCGTCCTTATCAAGTCCCGGCTCAACGCCCTCGAAGCTCTCTTCCGCAACCACCGCCATAGCTTTCGCCTCTGCGGAAGCCTCAGCCGCCTTTGCGCAGCTGTTAGCCATAACATGAGGCACGGTAAAGAAGTTCTTATCGTTTTTCGGATTTGCAAGGAAGAGTATTCTGAAAACCCTGTAAACCGAAAGCATAAGCACCGTAGAGCACTCTTTCATCAGGGTTTTGTTGCGGCTTTTCTGCAAAAGGGAGTATATGACATTCAGTGAATTGGAGATAAGCTTTTTGTTATAGGACGGAATTACGCCCAGCGTGCCGTCGCTTTCGTTTACGGACAGCTCCTCCTCGGGAATTTCGTCAACGGAAATCGTAAGCCCCTTGGGGTCCGGTGAGCGTCCCAAAAGGTAGTCGCAGGACACCTCGTAGTAGTCGGCTATTTTGGACAAAAAATCAAGTCCGCACTCTCTTATGCCTTTTTCATAGTGTGAGAGGAGGGCCTGAGAAATATGTAAATCTGCTGCGGCGTGCTTTTGACTGATGCCGCGCTCTTTTCGCAGCAGAGTGATTATTCTGGGGAAGTCGGAATTCATTATTTTTCTCCTGTGCATTCATTACGTGTTGTAAATTATAACTCAAAGGTTACGGATTGTAAAGACTTGTTTGCAAAAAAAGTCGATAAAAGTTTTGCTGTTTTTTTGTACAAAATAACAGTTTTTTTCGACACTTTTTCGACCTGCACAAGATATGGTGTTGATTACAAAACGGTAACACAATTAACAAAGGGTAACAAAAAAGAAAGGCTTGATATTTTTGAAAAAAAACTCAACTTTTTTGAAGCAGGGCTTTAAAATTTACGGAAAAAATCTCGTTTTGTGTACTGCGGTTTGCTGTCCTGCGATACTCCTTGCGGCGCTTGCTTTTGCCGCTCGGGCTCTCGGCGTTTATTTTGTAAGACTTTACTCTCCGGATTTTACGGACGCGCTGTATTTTATGGACGCGGATTTTTTTCTGATGCTGCCGTCCGTTATAAAATATGCTTTGCTTGTCCTGATAATTCCTCTTTATTACGGAATTTATCTTTGGCTTGCCGAGCTTAAACGCGGAAATGTTCATAAAATCTATGAAAGCTTCGGGTTTTACACGAGATTTTCTCTCATTTTTAAGTGCATTTTGATAAAGCTTACCGATTTAATTTTTAAAACGGCGGTGCTTTTGCCTGTGCTCATACCGCTTTCGGCGTCTGTTTGGGTGATTTCTCTGGCGTTCAGGTATTCATATTACGGCATTTATATAATTTCTATTGGGCTATGCCTTGCCGCAGTAACCGCCGTTTGCTTTATAGCCTGCCTGACCTTTGCCCAGCAAAGCTTCTCCCTCGACTATGTGTATGTCACAAATCCCGAAAAGCCGTTTCTTTGGATTGTGAAAACAGCCTTCGGAACAATGAAAAAAAGAAAAGCGAGCGGCTTTGCGCTTAAGCTGATTTTGAGCTTCTTTTTTATACCGTGCGTGCTTATCGTGCCGATTCCTTTTGTTATGCCCGCCGTGATTTTATGTATTATATCCTACAATGCCGATATTTGTGCGAAAATTTCCTGATTTTGTTTGACAAAGCAATACAAATCGGTTATAATGAATTTGATTATGGAAAAATAGGACTTACAGGCAAAACCTCTGTCAATGATAAACACGGAGCTTAAGGCTCTATTACAAAAGGAGATAATAATGGGAATTTTTTCATCAATTTTCGGCTCTTACAGCTCAAAGGAGCTTAAAAGAATTCAGCCGATTTTAAATCAGGTTCTGTCCCTTGAGGATAAGTACAAAGCCATGAGCGAGAGCGAGCTCAGAGGGCAGACCGCAATACTTAAGGAGCGGCTTGCAAACGGCGAAACTCTCGACGATATCCTGCCCGAGGCGTTTGCTACCTGTCGTGAGGCTTCCGACAGAGTTCTCGGCAAGCGCCATTACCCCGTTCAGATAATAGGCGGCATCGTGCTCCATCAGGGCCGTGTTGCCGAGATGAAAACGGGTGAAGGAAAAACTCTTGTTGCTACGCTCCCCGCATATCTCAACGCGCTTTCGGGAAAGGGCGTTCATGTAGTAACCGTAAACGATTACCTTGCAAAATTCCAGTCGGAGGAAATGGGCAAGGTTTATCGCTATCTCGGATTGTCAATCGGAGTAATTCTTCACTCTCTCACCAACGCTCAGCGCCGTGAGGCCTATGCCTGCGATATTACATACGGAACAAACAACGAGCTTGGCTTTGACTATCTTCGTGACAACATGGTTATTTACAAAAAGGAAATGGTACAGCGCAAGCCCAATTACTGCATTGTGGACGAGGTTGACTCGATACTTATCGACGAGGCGAGAACTCCTCTCATTATTTCGGGACAGGGCGACAAGTCCACCGAGCTTTACACTCTTGCTGACAAGTTTGTAAGAGGACTCCGCAGCTATAAGGTTGTCGAGCTTGACGACAAGGAACAGCACGATGACATTGACGCAGATTACATCATAGACGAAAAAGCAAGAACGGCAACTCTTACTCCTGCAGGCGTTGAAAAGGCGGAGAAGCATTTCAATGTGGAAAACCTTATGGACGCCGATAATATGACGCTTTTGCACCACCTAAACCAGGCTGTAAGGGCGCACGGTATTATGCGCCGTGATATAGATTATGTGGTAAAAGACGGCGAGGTTATAATCGTTGACGAATTCACGGGACGACTGATGCTCGGAAGAAGATACAACGACGGACTTCATCAGGCGATTGAGGCAAAAGAGGGCGTTAAGGTTGAGCGTGAGTCAAAAACTCTTGCGACGATCACGTTCCAGAACTATTTCAGACTTTACACAAAGCTTGCAGGTATGACAGGTACGGCTATGACGGAGGAAAGCGAGCTTCGTGAGATTTACAATCTCGACGTAATCGAAATCCCCACAAACAAGCCTGTTATCAGAATAGACCACCCCGACAGCGTATATAAGACCGAAAACGGCAAATTCAGGGCGGTTATCGAGCAGATTGCCAAGTGTCATGAAAAAGGACAGCCTGTCCTTGTCGGCACAATTTCAATCGAGAAATCCGAGCTTTTGTCGGGAATGCTTAAGCGCAGGGGAATAAAGCATGAGGTTCTTAATGCCAAACAGCACGCAAGAGAGGCTGAAATCGTTGCACAGGCAGGTAAATACGGCGCCGTTACAATCGCAACGAATATGGCGGGACGAGGCACCGATATTATGCTGGGAGGAAACGCCGAATTTCTTGCTAAGAACGAAATGAGAAAGCAGGGCTACGACGAGGATCTTATTACAGAAGCGATAGGCTTTGCCGAAACAGAAGATGAGGAAATTCTCAATGCCCGTCAGCTTTTCAGAGAGCTTAACGAGAAGTTTAAGAAAGAAATAGAGGGCGAGGCTCAAAAGGTAAGAGAAGCCGGCGGTTTGTTCATTATCGGTACAGAGCGTCACGAATCCCGCCGTATCGACAACCAGCTCAGAGGCCGTTCGGGACGTCAGGGCGACCCCGGCGAAAGCAGATTTTTCATCTCTCTTGAGGACGACCTTATGCGCTTGTTCGGCGGCGACAGGGTAATGGGCATGATGGAAACTCTCGGCGTTGACGAGGATATGCCCATTGAGAACAGACTTCTCACAAAGACAATCGAATCCTCACAGCGCAAGATTGAGGGCAGAAACTTCTCCATAAGAAAGAACGTCCTTAATTACGACGATGTAATGAACACGCAAAGACAGATAATTTACGGCCAGCGTGCCGAGGTTCTCGACGGCAACGATCTCCATGAAAAAATCATCGGCATGATTAAGGAAAGCATTGCGGACAATGTTTCGATGTACCTCCCCGACGAGCAGATTAAGGAGGATTGGAACCTTGAGGGTCTGCGTGACTTCTATCTGGGCTTCCTTACTAACGAGGACGATTTTAAATTTACTGCCGATGAGCTTGAAAAAGTATCAAAGCAGGATATAGAGGATACGATTGTAAACCGTGCAATGGAAATCTACGAGAAGAGAGAGCGTGAATTCGGACCTGACATTATGCGTGAGCTTGAGCATGTGGTTCTCCTCAGAGTTGTTGATACCAAGTGGATGGACCATATCGACGCAATGGAACAGCTTAAGCAGGGTATGGGTCTGCGCTCCTACGGTCAGCACAATCCTGTTGTTGAATACCGTATCGAGGGCTTTGATATGTTCGATGAAATGGTAAGAACTATCCGTGAGGATACAGCAAGACTTATTCTTACCGTTCAGATAAAAACGAATGAAGAGCCTAAGCGTGAACAGGTTGCAAAGCCTGCTCCCGAGAACGCAGGAAGCACAAGCGACGGCTCTCTTTCCTCTACCGTTACAAACAAAAACAAGGTCGGCAGAAACGACCCCTGCCCCTGCGGAAGCGGCAAGAAATATAAGAAATGCTGCGGAAAGGACGAATAATCAATCATGGCAAGAATAAAAGCCTTTAACGGATTAAGATTTACAGAAAAAGCGGGGGATATCGAAAAGCTCGTATGCCCTCCTTACGATATAATAAGCGAAAAGCAAAGACAGGAGTTTTTGGACGCCAACGAAAACAATATTATCCGTCTTGAGCTGCCCAAGGGAGAGGATCCTTACAAAGAGGCGGGAAAAACTCTCGCTTCATGGCTTGAGGACGGAATACTCAAAACCGACGACAAGCCGGGCGTTTATGTCTATGAAATGCAGTTTGTCTCGGGCGGAAAGAGTTACGCTGTGAAAGGCGTAATCTGCCTTGTGGGGCTTGAGGATTTTTCAAAGGGAATTATTCTCCCTCACGAGGAAACCTTAAGCAAGGCAAAGGAAGACCGCTTTAATCTTATGAACGCAACCTTCTGCAATTTCAGCCAGATTTATTCTCTTTACATGGACGAGGACAACAGCACATATTCAATTATCGACCGTGTAAGCAGCGGCGCTCCCGATGTTTCGGTAACCGACGGCGACGGAGTCCGCCACAATCTCTGGTGCGTATACGACGAAAAAGAGATTCAGCTACTTGTAAATAAATTTGCCGATAAAAAGCTTTATATCGCCGACGGTCATCACCGCTACGAAACCGCTCTGCGTTTTTCAAAAACCGTCAGGGAAGTCGGACTTGTAACGGAGGAGGACGCAAAGAGCGATTATGTCTGCATGATGCTTGTGAATATGGAAAACGACGGTCTTGTTGTTCTTCCCACTCACAGAATTGTGAGAGACCTCGAAAGCTTCGACAGCGGCGAGCTTATATCTAAGTGCGGGCAATATTTCGATGTGGAAAAGGCGTACTGCGCCCGGTCGGCAGAGGAAAAAATCACCGACCTTTACAACCAAAATAAAAAAGCCTTTGCAATGTATGACGGAAAGGATTATTATGTTCTGACGCTGAAGGATTTGTCCGTTATGGACAGCGTGTTCGAGAACGCTTCCGAAGCGTATAAGGGACTTGATGTTAACGTGCTTCATTCTCTTGTGCTTGAAAAGCTTCTTGGTATTGACAAGGAAAACATGGCGAAGCAGATTAACCTTACATATACAAAAATTGCCGATGAAGCTATTGAAGCTGTCGACAGCAAAAAGGCAAACTGCGCTTTCCTGCTTAATCCCACAAGAGTCAGCGAAATCCGCGACGTTGCCGCAGCAGGCGAAAAAATGCCTCAGAAATCCACATATTTTTATCCCAAGCTTATTACGGGACTTGTAATGAACAAACTTGACTAATTAAGGCTGGTGCAAAGATGTTTCAATCAAGAACACATAATTGTAATGAATTAAGAATTGAAAATGCAGGCGAATCGGTTACTCTTGCGGGATTTATGGAAAATGTCCGCAGAGTAAGCAAAAATCTTGCGTTTATTGTTTTAAGAGATTTTTACGGAACAACTCAGATTGTTGTTGAAACCGAAGAACTGATGGAAATTGTGAACGGTATCAACTGCGAGTCAACGATTTCCGTTACGGGAAAGGTAAGAGAGCGCTCAAGCAAAAATCCCAATATGCCCACGGGCGATATCGAGGTTGTACCCGAAAAAATCGAGGTTTTGGGCAGATGCCGCTATAATGAACTCCCCTTTGAAATCAATCATTCAAAGGAGGTAGACGAAAATATCCGTTTAAAATACCGCTACCTTGATTTGAGAAATCCCGAGGTTAAGGATAAGATTGTTTTGAGAAGCAGGGTTATTTCGGCGCTCAGAAACAAAATGAACGAGCTTGGCTTCCTTGAAATAGCTACTCCTATTCTCACAAGCTCCTCTCCCGAGGGCGCGAGAGATTATCTTGTGCCGGCAAGAAACCACCCGGGCAAGTTTTACGCTTTGCCCCAGGCTCCCCAGCAGTTTAAGCAGCTTCTTATGACATCGGGCTTTGACCGTTATTTCCAGATTGCGCCCTGCTTCCGAGACGAGGACGCAAGAGCCGACCGTACTCCTGGCGAGTTTTATCAGCTTGATATGGAGATGGCTTTTGCAACTCAGGACGATGTTTTTGAAGTGTTCGAGAAGGTTTTGCCGCCTGTTTTTGAAGAATTCGGCAAGTACGGCAGAGTTTCGCCTGCTCCCTTCAGGAGAATTTCCTACAATGACGCAATGGAGCGTTACGGCTCTGACAAGCCCGACCTGAGAATTGATTTGGTTGTAGAAGATGTAACAGACCTTGTTGCGGACTGCGGCTTTGCTCCTTTTGAAAATCAGGTGGTTAAGGCTGTTAAGGTTTGCGGCTTTGACAAGACAAGAAAGTTTATCGACAAGCTTTGCGCCGATGTTGAGCAGAAAACGGGCAACAAAGCCTACTGGTTCAAGCTTGATGAGAATAAAAATCTTACAGGCGGTATTTCAAAATTTCTTGCAGACCGTCAGGATAAGGTCATCGCAGGTCTTTCACTTGAGCCTAATACCTTTGTGGCTCTTTGTGCAGGTAAAAAGCTTGCGGCTCAGAAGACAGCAGGCGTAATCCGCAGTATGCTGGGAAATTCCGTTGAGGGACACCTTGACAAAGAGTGCTATGAATTTTGCTGGATTGTTGATTTTCCCATGTATGAAATCGGCGAGGAGTCGGGCAAGCTTGAATTTTGTCACAATCCGTTCTCAATGCCCCAGGGAGGCATGGAGGCTCTTACGGCGGCTGAGGGCGACGAAGAAAAGCTTCTTGCCATAAACGCTTATCAGTATGACCTTGTGTGCAACGGCTACGAGCTTGCTTCGGGAGCGGTAAGAAACCACGACCCCGAAATTATGGTTAAGGCGTTTGAAATGGTAGGACTCGGCGAGGATGATGTTAAGGCGAAATTCCCTGCGATGTATAACGCATTCTGCTACGGCGCACCTCCGCACGCAGGCGGCGCTCCGGGAATCGACAGAATGATAATGATTCTTACGGACGAGGAAAGCATAAGGGAAATCATTCCGTTCCCGATGAACAAAAACGCGCAGGACGTTATGATGGACGCTCCCTCCGCCGTAAGCGAACAGCAGCTTCGTGATGTTCATATTAAAATTGACATCAAGGAAGATAAGTAGCAAAAAATCCGTTTGCCCGAAAAAATGCGGCAAACGGATTAAAAAATGCCCAAAACAGCAGGATGCAACCGATAGTTGCGTGAAAAAGAGTAATTGAAAACCACAGTATATTGAAACGAAACCGACGCTAAGTGTATAATTTTGTTGTGACGGCTTCATGCAGTGCTGACGCCCGACAAAATTTTAAAGGAGTAAACTGATGAATATTGAAATCGCAAACAGATTGGTTGAAATCAGAAAGAAAAACGGACTTTCTCAGGAACAGCTTGCGGAGAAAATAGGAGTTTCAAGACAGGCGGTGTCCAAGTGGGAGCGCGCGGAATCCTCGCCCGATACCGATAATCTTATTGCTCTCGCAAGGCTCTACGGAGTGTCGCTTGATGAGCTTCTCGGTACGGCTTCAAAAGCAACCGAAGCTGACGGGGCGGAAAATGCCGAATTTGTCGAAGAAAACAACGAAGAAAACCGTTCCGACGAGGTACATATCGGCTTCGACGGCATACATGTGCATGACAGAAAGGGAAATATCGTCGATATCGGAATGGGCGGAATACACGTAAAGGAAGCGGAAGGCGATGTTGTTTCCGTTGATAAAGGCGGAGTGGTTGTTAACGGAGAAAAGGTTAAAAGAGGACATATTTTCGGCTGCTCACCCTTCGGCGGAATAATATCCGTTTTGTGCGTAACGGCGTTTCTTGCGGCAGGTATTTTCTTTAACGGCTGGTATTGGTGCTGGCTTATACTGCTTGCCGTTCCGGTTTTGACAAGCCTTATCTCCGCCGTACGCAAGCGCAGACTGTCGGAATTTTGCTATCCCGTGCTTGTTGTAATCGTATTTATGGCGCTGGGCTTTGCATACGGCTGGTGGCATCCCGCATGGCTCGTGTTCCTTACAATTCCGCTTTATTACTGCATATGCGGATTGATGAAGAAATAGAATTATAGCTTGCGGATTTACCAAAAACCGCCCGAATAAAAAAAGAAAAAATTCGGGCAGTTTTTTCGCAAAAAACGTTGACAAACACTTAGTCTTATGATATAATCAATAACGTTCCAACAAGCGGGTGTAGTTCAATGGTAGAATCCCAGCCTTCCAAGCTGGTTGTGTGGGTTCGATTCCCATCACCCGCTCCACGCTCATGAAAATGGGCGTTTTTTTTAGAAAGTGTGCGCCTCTAGCTCAGTTGGATAGAGCAACTGCCTTCTAAGCAGTAGGTCACAGGTTCGAATCCTGTGAGGCGTGCCATTTTTATGCGGTGGATGTAGTTCAGTTGGCTAGAATGCCAGATTGTGGCTCTGGAGGTCGTGGGTTCGAGTCCCATCATCCACCCCACAAAAATTCTGGGATATAGCCAAGTGGTAAGGCAACGGACTTTGACTCCGTCATTCCGATGGTTCGAATCCATCTATCCCAACCAAATAATACGATAACACCCCGTAAACATGGTTTTACGGGCTTTTATTTTTTGTATCCCAGAAAAATTCTCGAATTTTAAGCAAAAAGATTTCTGCATTTTTTAAGCTAATTGCGAAATACTTTCTCCGCCTACGCTGTCCCTTGGGAATTTTAGTCTTTTTGCCGAGTTAGGAAAAAGCCAACAATACATTCCCTAAGAACACATAAAGTTAAAAAAAATAATTGGAGCAAATGCCCTAAACAAGGCGTTTCCATCAATTATACATAAGAAAACCAAAAAAAAAATTGAACGCTTTAAAGCGGCAAAGTATCTTCAATTATTTTTTTTAAGAAAGCTTATACATAATTGAATAAAAGCCCATGAATAAAGGGTTTTCATCAATTATTTTTTTTAAAAAAGTGTTCTTAGAGAATTGATGTTTATTTGAAAAGTCACACGAA
>JBJESI010000114.1:0-9889 GCA_051882715.1 Oscillospiraceae bacterium | reverse complement strand
ATTTTTAATCTTTTCTGTAATGCTGTCAACCGTTCCGTCTGAAAGAAGCTCGAACATAAACTTTTTTCCATACCCGAGGGAAAGATCGTTTAAGCCTATATGAATTTCGTCAATCCCGGGAATTTTAAGAATTTCGTCTATATTTTCAACCGCCTGAGGTGTTTCAAGCAAGGGCATGGTTCTTGCCCTGCCTCCTACCAAATCAATGAAGGTTTTTACTTCATCGGTTGTTTTGAAAAACGGAAGCATAATAACATCCGCTCCCGCTTCGATAACCTCGTCTATTTCTTCCCTGCTGCTGCCATAGTCCTCCGAAGCATCGTGGATCGGATTTACGCGCACCAATACCTCGGCCTTATCAGTTGCCTGCTTGATTTTTCTTACATCCTCAACCGTATGATGACTCTGAACAGTGTCCATTCCACCCTGGCGGTCAGCCTTGCCGATGTATTCCATATCGACAAAAACGCGGTCCACTCCCGCAGATTCTGCAATCTGCGCTATATCGGGACGGTTTGTAATATACATCAATTTCAGCATATTATTCTCCAAATTAAATCGCTTTTGTTTCTTCCTCCGACTGCACAGGCGCTTCGGCTGAGTCGGCATCTTTCACCAGTGTTTCGCCTGAATTTGTATTGTCTGCATTAGTAAAGACCTTGAAAATCGTCATGAAGAATATCTTTACGTCCAGCAAAAAAGACACATGGTCAACATACCACACATTCAGTTCAATACGCTTGTGCCATTCAACTTCTTTTCTGCCGTTTACCTGCGCCCAGCCAGTTATACCGGGGCGAACCTCAAACATACGTCTCTGTTCCTCCGTATATTCTTCGAGCGGCCACGGATGATATGTAAGCGGAGGCCTCGGTCCGATAAGAGACATATCTCCTTTGAGTATGTTTATAAGCTGAGGAAGCTCATCAATGCTTGTCGCACGGATAATCCTGCCGACCTTTGTAACACGGGCGTCGTCTTTGCCCGAATAGACGCCGCTTCCCGTTTTTTCTGCACCGACGCACATGGAACGGAATTTGTAAATATCAAAAACCTTTCCGTCTAAACCCAGTCGCTTCTGCTTAAATATAACCGGGCCCTTCGAGTCCGCCTTAATCAGAATTGCAGTAATAAGAAGCACGGGAGAAAGTACAATAAGAACAATAAATGAAATTAAAAAGTCAAAAATCCTCTTTAGGTAATTTTTATACAAGTAAACACATCCTACAAAAAAGTTGTTAACAAAAAATCAAGCAACAGTTTAAAGGAAACACACCCGCATTCAAATATAATGCGGCAGTATAGATATTTCCTTACTTTTGTTGCTTAGATTTATATATCTTTTACTTTGTAAGTATACTACTTTATGAGGTTTTTGTCAATAGAAATGAGTGTTTTGTATATCTTTGTTCAATTTTGCGGGAAAATTTCGAGAGAAACTATCTCAGGAAGATTATTTACTCTTGGGATTGTATGTCCCCCAAGCCCTGCGGTAAGAATCAAATGGCTTTTTTTATCATCAGAATCATATACTCCGCATACCTTTCCCGGAAAAAAGCCTAAATCAGGGCCGTAAACTCCTCCGATAAAAGGGAGCCTTATCTGCCCTCCGTGAACATGTCCTGAAAAAACAAAATCCACATCCCAGTAATTCAGCGTTTTATCTCCGAGCCAAGACGCCGGCATATGACAAAGCAGCAGCTTGCACCTATCGGTATCCTGAAAATCCTTCATAAAAACGGTGTCGTCCTTGAACTTATCCGATACGTCATAAATATCAGGCGTGCAATAGCCAAGTAATCCGCCTATCCGAAGCATATTGCCTTTTACCTCAATGTCATCATAGGTAAAATCAAGCACCCTTGCCCCTGCTTCGGTCATAACACTTTCAATATCCGTGCCGTAATTATTCTCGTTTACTTCTTCATGATTACCCAGTGAATAATATACAGGCGCAAGCTCGCTCAAATTTTTCACAAGCCAAGAAGCTGTTTTGAGATTTTCACTGTCGTAATTCACCATATCTCCTGTCATAAAAATCAAATCGGGCGACTGCTCACTAACCGCCTCAATCAGCTTTTTGTTGTCCTTTCCGAATGTATAATTATGCAAATCCGAAAGCTGAACGATTTTTAAAGGCTCGGTTATTTTTTCACAGGAAAGCGTGTATTTTCTGACAGTCAGCCATGTATTGGAGAGTATAACATCAGTAATGACAACCGCAAGCAGCAGCACCGCGGCGGTTAGAATAATAATTTTTCGTTTAGATTTGTGCTTTGCTTTTTTCATATAATTCCTCGTTTTCGTAATGTTCAATCTCTATTTAATTCTATCATACGGCGAAAAAAATGCAATATTTTTCTATGCGTATTTATTTTTAAAAACATATTCCTTTTGCTGAATAATGCAAAAACTGCGGCAAACAATATTAAAGCAATTTATTCAATTCAAAGGAGATATTATAAATGAAAGCAACAGGAATTGTCAGAAGAATCGACGACTTAGGTCGTGTTGTTATACCCAAAGAAATAAGAAGAACCATGCGTATCCGTGAGGGCGACCCGCTTGAAATATACACATCCGTGGACGGTGAAGTGGTTTTTAAAAAATACTCCCCTGTGGGAGAGATTTCAGACGCCGCCGCTCAATACGCCGAGGTTCTCTCAAAGGTAAGCGGCTGCCCTGCTATTATATGCGACAGAGACCATGTTATAGCGGTAGGCGGCATCCAGAAAAAAGAGGTGCTTGAGCGCAGAGTTTCACACTCCCTTGAGGATATTATCGAAGGCAGGCGCTCCGTGGTTTATCAAGACGAGGGCGATGAAAAAATTACTCCCATCGAGGGAATAAACCGTTACGCTATCGCCTGCTCTCCAATTATCTCTCAGGGAGATGTAAGCGGAGCGGTTGTTATGCTTGCAAGCGACACAAATGAAAAGGCAACCCCTGCCCACAGCGCCTTGGTCCAAACGGCGGCAATGTACTTCGGCAAGCAGATGGAGGAATAGCCTTTTCTGTGCATTAAAGAATGTTTCCCGGTTTTCGGAAAACGTTCTTTTTTTATTTTTAATGCAACACTTGAGCTTATTTTTGACACTGTTATTATGACGGGATTTTTAAAGCAATGAATTTTATGGTAGAATTTATTTGATATCATACGAAAGGGTGAAAGTCGTGGCTGATTTTACTCAAAATGTTAAGCTTGCAAGAAAAGGCGACGCAAACGCTTTTTCAAAGCTCTACGAAGCTGTATACAGGGAGCTTTATTATATCGCTCTGTGCAATTTAAATAATCCCCATGACGCCGAGGACGCTGTTTCAGACTGCGTTACCGACGCCTTCGCCTCCATAAAAAGACTTCGCAACGAGGACGCCTTCAAGGCGTGGATTATTAAAATACTGTGGGCAAAGATAAAAAGAAAACAGCGTGAATATGCTAATCCTGCCGCAGAAATAAGCGACGATATTGCCTTTTATGAGAACGAATTTGCGTATGTTGACATAAAAGAATCGCTTTCTGTTCTTGACGATGAAGAAAAATTTATATTTTCCCTTTCCTTAATCGGCGGTTATAACAGCCACGAAATCGCCGAGCTTACCCATATAAATCCCTCTACCGTACGTTCAAAGCTGTCCCGCTCCAAGCTGAAGCTTCAGAAATCATTCACGAAAGGATGAGCGATTATGAATTTTGAAGAGAAACTGAAAAAAGATTTGGATAATATACCCGTTCCGGAAAGGCTCTCTCCGGAAAATGTTGCAAAAATGCTTGATAAGCCTAAGAAAAGCCGCAAAAACACGGTATATAAGGTTGTTTCCGGCTTGGCCGCCTGCTTTGTCGCAGTAGTATCAATCGCTGTTGCATATCCGAGATATGTTTCCGATGAAAATCTTGTTTTGCGGCAAAATGTATCCTCCTATTCAAGTATCTATAAAAAGCTGAAAAGCTATTATGATGAACAAAACGACAAAAAATATTCCGATTTTGATCTTTTAACAAACGAAATTTCGGAGTCAGCCACAGGAACCGCAGAGGAAAGCTACGGCACAAGCCAAGCCGAAAACGGAAGAGATTTTATTAACACAAACACTCAGGTTGAAGGCGTTGACGAAGCGGATATTATAAAAACCGACGGCGAGTATATCTATTATTTAACCGAGCAGTCGCTTAAAATTGTAAATCCGAGCAACGGTTCTCCGAAAGTCGAGGCAAGCTTTGACGAAGATAATTATATAGAAATGTATATTTACAAAGACAAGCTGATTGTAATTTCAAACAAAACGGCGGTAAATCCATATAGTTATACTATCGGCGATGAGGAAATTTACTATTCCTGTTGGAGAAGTTATTACGATACCTGCGTTAAGGTCTACGATGTTTCAGACAAGAAAAACATAAAGCTTTTTTCGCAGTATGTTCAGTCGGGCGGATACAATACCTCAAGACTTATAGACGGAAAGCTCTATCTTGTAACAAACAAATACGGCACATCCGTTCCCGAAAATGCTCTTGATGTAGACGAATACATCCCCGGCTACTCGGTAAACGGCAAAAATGAGCTTGTTGCCTGCGAGGATATTTATATTCCTCAAAAGATAAGCAGCGCAAACTACTGCATTGCTTCGGACCTTGATATAAACAATGCAGAGCCGCTCCGGTCAATCAAAGCGGTTATAGGCTGCTCGAACAATGTTTACTGCTCTCAGAATTATCTTTACATCACCTCAGCCGATTATTTCAGCAACAGATATTTTTACAAATCCGCAACAGGTATATATAAGCTGTCGCTGAGCGACGGGCTTAGCCTTGCCGCACAGGGAAAGGTGGACGGCTATGTCATCAATCAGTTTGCAATGGGCGAATACAACGGCTATTTCAGAATTGCCACAACCTCCAATGGGTCGGAGCGTTCCTCGAACGTCTTTGTTCTTGACGGCAATCTAAACACCGTCGGACAAATCAACAATATTGCAAAAACAGAAAGAATTCAGTCTGCAAGATTTGACGGCGACACGGCGTATATCGTGACGTTCAGACAAACCGATCCCCTTTTCAAAATAGATTTGTCAAATCCCGAAAGTCCTGTTATAACAAGCGAGCTTAAGGTCACGGGTTATTCATCGTATCTTCATAATTGGAGCGACAATCTCGTTCTCGGCTTGGGCGTGGAAGCGGATATGAACGGAACTGAGGAGGGCGTTAAGCTTTCAATGTTCAGCGTTTCGGAAAACGGCGAGCTTTCTGAAACCGCAAGAACATACCCGTGCCCAATTAACGGCTCCTACGGTTATTCATACTCTCAGGCACAATATAATCACAAGGCTCTGCTTATCGACCCTGAGAAAAATCTGATAGGATTCCCTGTTTGCTATTATGACTATGCGGGAACATCTGAAACATCCTATGTAATTTACTCTTACGAAGACAACGGCTTTGTTCTGAAAAAGAAGCTTACAAATTCAATGGCGACAAATTACACCGACTATAACGAAAACTATTTTGAAAGAGGCGTTTACATCGGCGGTTATATCTATATTGCCTCAACAAAAGAAATTGTTTCGGTTTCCTCGGATACATTTGAAACAACGGGAAGCGTAAGCTTTTAACTAAAAACGTCAAAACGAGCGGACAGTTTAGGCTGTTCGCTCGTTTTTATTATTCCTCATCTGTTTTCTCTTCAATAAGCTCAAGCTTTATCTTCATAACGCGGTGCTCGAAGGTTTTTAAAACTCTGATTTTAAAAATACCGTACTCGGTCTCATCGCCCTGTCTCGGTATTCTTCCCAAAAGCTCCATAACCCAGCCGCCTACCGTTGTGTAAGTGCTTTCAAGCAAATCGGCGGGCAGGTCAAGCATTTCAAGCATATCGCGTACGGATAAATCGGCAAGAACTATGTAAATATTATCCGCTACCTTCCTGAGCGGAGTCTCCACATCGTCGCTCTCGTCCCATATTTCTCCCACGAGCTCTTCAAGAATATCCTCAAGAGTTACGATACCCTCGGTTCCTCCGAATTCGTCGGATACGACCGCCATGTGCTGCTTCCTTGCCTGCATAAGCCTGAAAACGTCGGAAATAAGCTGATCGCTCTTAACAAAAATTGTATCCTTAATTATGCTTTTCAGCTTTCTGTCCTTGTTTTGAACATAAAATTTAAAGAAATCCTTTTCATTGAGAACTCCCACTATATTATCTATGGAATCTCTGTATACGGGGAGACGGGAGTATCTCTCTTTTATAAAAATCTCCTTGATTTCCTCGACGGAGGTTTCAATATCAACCGCAACCACGTCTACTCTCGGAACGATTATTTCGTTTACCGTAATTTCGTCAAACTCAAGAGCGCTCCGCACAAGGTCGCTTTCGGTTTCCTCCAGAACCCCCTCGTCCTCGATTTCGTCAATCATCGCAAGAAGCTCCTGCTCCGTTATGGTCGGCTCTTCCGAATCGGAATGAAAAAGCTTGATGATTATGTTTTTTATGCCGTCGAATACCCACACCATGGGCGTAAGGAAAACAATTATCACGGAAAGAGGACCTGTAAAGGCAAGAGCTATTTTTTCAGGTCTGCGCTTTGCCGCAGTTTTAGGAAGCAGCTCGCCGAAAATAAGCACTATAACCGTCAGAACAAGCGTTGATACCGCCGCAGCGGCTCCTTCGCCGATTTTTCCTCCCAAAAGCTTTGTGAAAATTATTGTTCCTATTGTCGCCGACGCTATATTTACGATATTGTTGCCGATAAGTATTGCGGTAAGAGCTTTTTCAAAATTTTCGGCTATCTTTAAAGTCTTTTTCGCCCTCTTATCGCCGTCGGCCTCGTAGCTTTTTATTCTTATGCGGCTGAGACATGAAAAAGCTGTTTCGCTCGCAGAAAAAAACGCCGACAGCAGTATTAAAAGAGCTAATATGAGATATTCCAAAATATCCTCCTTGAAATATATTCCTCTATGCCGCCGATTTACTGCGCCGCCGAGGAAGTATTCCCGTCCGGAATTCTCGCTTCGGGAAAGTCTGTAAGATATACTCTTACTCTGTACGGAAGATCACGGAGAGTATCATCGTCCCATTCCGGGAGCTCGTCAAGCGTGATAACATAATCGCTTGCCATTACCCTTGTAAGAAATTCCTGATCTATGTATTTGTCGTTTAACACGGGGGTTGTGCGGTTGTTTTTAAGCTTCGGTCTTCCTTCGTCGTTAGCGTCGTAAATATACTCGCCCCACCAGGTTGTCCACGAAAGCCATGCCGCTCCGTCAGCCTGAAGAAGCTCGGGATCGGGGATAAATTCGCACTCCGAAAGAGTAACCATTTTGTCGCCTGCAAGCTCCTTCCACTTTTTATATGTGTCAACATTGGAGCTGTGATTGCGTTCCGAGCGAGGATAGATATCGTCCGATACAATATCAAATGTATTCTTGCTTACCTGAAGCTCCTCGTCCTGACCGTTCCAAACCCAGATAAGGTTTGTAAGCTTATGATAATTTTCAAGCCTGTCGAAAATTATATACCAAAGGTCACGGTAAATCTCCTTTGAATTTTCGGTATCGGTCATTCCCCACCAGAACCAATCTCCTGCCGCTTCGTGCAAAGGACGCCAGATTACGGGGACGCCCTTTTCTTCAAGGATTTTAAGCTGTTCGGCAACGAGGTCTATGTCCCTTATGACTCTCTTGTATTCATCTGTTCCGGGAGTGGTACACTTTGTCTTGTCGAAATCAATCTCCCATTCCTCGTATGAATAGCCCTGTGTTTCGTCGTTTCTGTCCTTCGGGAGCATCCAGTGCCAGCAAAACATTACAATTCCGTTACATTCGGTGTGCCATCTTATTGCGGCGTCCACCTGAGAATTGTCTTTATAAGTGGTCGTATTTAAAAAATCGTAAGCATGGAGCGCGGGGAGCTTGCCGTTTGCATAAAGGTAATATGTAAGATCCTCATATTCCTCGCTGTAAAACATCTGCTGTCCGCTTAAAATATGTTTTCCCTCAATGCTTTTCAGATAATTGAAAAGCTCCGTTGTCTCTTTGCTTGCATTTTTTGAAACGGGCTTTGAAGCGTCAACCTCCGCTTCGGAAAGGCTCTTTCTGAGGGCGGCAATGTCCGTCTGATAGCTTAAATCCACCTCGTCGGTATCGGTTTCTGTAATCTCGGATACCGCCGTATCGGTATCGCTTGCAGACGACGAAGGCTCAGCTTCGTTCCTGCATGCTGTAAGAGAAAATGTCAGCGTAATCAATACAGCAAGCAAAATTGATATTTTTTTCTTCATAATTTACTCCTTAAATTATATTGTCAATCCGTAAAAAACTGCGGATAAAACACCGATGTAAATAAGCATTGCGGGCGTGCCCTCAAAGGCTTTGGGGATATCTGCTTTTTTAAGCTTTTCACTGCCGATATAAACAAGAAGAAGCGCCAGCATTAAGCCTATTCCCGTCCCGAAGCCAAAGCCGATATAAGAAATAAAGCTCCCGCCGGAATTCGTGTTAATAAACAGCGAGCCGAAAATTGCACAGTTAAAAGCGCAGAGATGTATGTACTTTTTTATTGCGGAAAAAAGCGACGGAAAAAGCTTATAAAGAATTAAAAGAATAGCTATGTAAACCGCCGAAAGGATAAGCACATATATAACCGGCAAAAGAGCCGACGGATACGCTCTTGCAAGAAACGACTTGTCCACAAAATAAGACACTCCGCTTGCGATTGCGGATATTACGGTTAAAACGAAAAACATTTTAAGATACGTCTTAACAGAGCGCACCGCTTCGAGAACAACGCTTGTTCCCAGCGCATGAACAAAGACAATGTTTTCGGCAAAAATTGCAACAATGGCAACAGAAATGAATTTTGAAATTGCGTCCATATTATTCCCTGCCTCTCAATGCCGCTGTCTTTTTGTATCCTGCCACTATAAATCCGAGAAGAATTACGCCGGCAAACGGTGCGGTTATGGACGGAACAAGAGGCGTAATCGGAAGCTTGATATTAAAAAGCACTCCGTTCCCAAGAAAATCTCTTATCACGCCCATAAGCAGCGCCGCCGCGTCAAAGCTTGCTATATACAGGATAAGCTTCAGGTGCAGCAGCTCTCTGTCCTCCTTAAAAAAACGGGTTTCAGCTTTGTTAACAATAATCGGATTTATTATCAGCATTGAAAGATACATTCCGATTTCCGATGCCGAATTTTTAAACAGATATCCCGTTACCGCCGTTACCGGGACAAAAATCAGCGCCGAAATCAGCACCTGCGTAACGGATTTCAAGGCGTACGGAAGCCTGATATTCAGAATGGACGAAAGAAAAATCGTCGAATAGGTAAGACAGGTAAAAACAAGACATACCGCAAGCGCATTATTAAGAGAGTTTGACGCCGCAGTAAGCGGTGCGAGAATAATGGCTTTTAGGAAAATCGGATTATTATTTAAAAAATTGTCAATAATTATTTTGGTTTTACTCCTCATATGCTTCCCTTCGGGTCATACTCAACACTCATATACGAATGTATTCTTTTATATATTCCTCTTGCCGCACTCTCCGCGCTGTCCGTAATAATATCCGACACGAGCACGGCAAACAAAACCGTATTTTCCATATCGGAAATCCTTGAAAATATTATCGCCGTTACCGCAAGAACCGCTCCGTAAAGGGCTTTGCTTTTGCACGGGCAATGCGACGGGTAATTTGCCACAAAAACAACTGTGTACAGTACCGCTCCCGAGCAAAGCTCGTAAAGCGCTCCCCTAATCGGATAATCCGACGCAAGCGGAAACACTGCGGAAAGGACAAAATAAAGTGCCGTGAAGGTAAAAATCATCTTGCCTGATATTATTTTGCCTGCCGAAAACGCCACGCCCATAATAAGGATTATCAGTATTGATGTAGTCCCG
>JBJESI010000113.1:0-2233 GCA_051882715.1 Oscillospiraceae bacterium | reverse complement strand
TTCTCCTCTGATTCACTCATGCCTCGGCGATTACGAATACCGCTTATATGAAAAAGCTCCCGACGAGGTTGCGGATTTTCTCGTAAACGGCGACTTTGACGGGCTTAACGTAACCGTCCCCTACAAAAAAACGGTTATTCCCTTTTGCACGGAGCTTTCCGAAAGGGCAAAAAGCATCGGCAGCGTGAATACCGTTGTAAGGCGAAACGGCGGACTTTACGGCGACAACACGGACTACTGCGGTTTTTTGTATATGATTAAAAAGAGCGGGGTAGATGTGTGCGGAAAGAAAGCGGTGGTGCTCGGAAGCGGCGGCGCTTCGCTTACGGTTTGCGCCGTGCTGAGAGATTTGCACGCTTCTCAGATTGCGGTTATTTCAAGGAGCGGCGAGGACAATTACGAAAATATTTCAAAGCATTATGACGCCCATATAATCGTCAATACAACGCCCGTGGGAATGTTCCCCAAGGTGGGGGTATCTCCCGTAAGGCTTGAAGGCTTTAAAAACTGCGAGTGCGTTTACGATATAATCTTCAATCCTGCGAGAACCGAGCTCCTTCTTGACGCAGAGCGGCTGGGAATAAAGTACGAAAACGGACTTTCAATGCTTGTCGTTCAGGCAAAAGCGGCGGCGGAGGTATTTCTCGGAAAGAAAATCGACGACGGCGAAAATGAAAAAATACTCCGTAAAATGCAGGGCGTGACGGAAAATATCGTTCTTGTGGGTATGCCCGGCTGCGGAAAAAGCACTGTGGGCAAGGTTCTTGCAAAAGAGCTTGGCAGGGAGCTTGCAGACATCGACGGAGAAATCGTGAAGAAGGCGGGAATGACCATTCCCGAAATCTTTGAAAAATACGGCGAGGATACCTTCCGAAAGCTCGAAACCGAGGCGGTAGCCGAGGCAGGAAAGCGCTCGTCCCTTGTAATAGCAACGGGCGGCGGTTGTGTGACAAGGGCGGAAAACTATCCTCTTTTGCATCAGAACGGCCTGATTGTGTGGCTTAAAAGGGACATTTCGGAGCTTCCGACTGACGGACGGCCGCTTTCACGGCAGGGCGGACTTTCGCAGATGTATGAGCAGAGAAAGCCGCTTTACGAAAAATTCGCCGACATAACGGTTTCTTCGGAGGCTTCGCCGCAGAAAACGGCAAAAAAGATTTTGGAGGTAACGGGACTGTGAAAATTCTTGTGATAAACGGACCTAATCTCAATATGCTGGGGCTTCGTGAGCCCGACATTTACGGAAATCAAGGCTATGAGGCTCTGACAAGGCTTATTGAAAGCACTGCCGAAAGTGAGGGCATAGAGGTCAAGGTGTTCCAGTCAAACCACGAGGGCGCCATTGTTGATGAAATTCAGGCGGCGTACGGGATTTTTGACGGAATAGTAATAAATCCCGCGGCGTACACCCATACGAGCGTTGCAATTCTTGACGCGCTGAAAGCTGTTGGGCTTCCTGCGGTGGAGGTGCATATTTCCGATGTGTCACAGCGAGAGGATTTCAGGCAGGTTTCCTACGCCCGTCTTGCCTGCATAAAAACATATATGGGACTGGGCTTTGACGGGTATGTTAAGGCTATGCTTTACCTTAAAGAGTATTTGAGCAAGGGCGAAAGAGAATGAATAAATTTTTAACTTTGGCATTTTTATTTTCGGCAGGCTGCGTCATAGGCTGGTGCATTGAGCTTTTATACAGACGCTTTTCACCGGCGAATACATCAAAAAGCTGGATAAACCCCGGCTTTTTGATAGGACCGTATCTGCCGATTTACGGCTTTGGACTTTGTGCGCTTTATCTGCTTGCGGGGCTTGAACAGTACATTGCAATAAATAACCCCATAGCAAGCAAGCTTTTGCTTTTTGCGGCGATGGCGGTTTGCATGACGGTAATCGAGTACATTGCGGGCATCATTTTCATAAAGAAAATGAACGTTAAGCTTTGGGATTACAGCAATGAACCTTTTAATTTTCAGGGCGTTATCTGCCTGCGGTTTTCCGTGTACTGGGCGCTGCTGGGAGCGGTTTATTATTTCTTTGTGCATCCGTACATACTGGGAGCGCTGGACTGGTTTTCGAGAAACCTTGCGTTTTCCTTTGTAATAGGAGTATTTTACGGAGTTTTCGCCGTGGATGTTTTCTATTCCTTCAGGATAGTGACGAAAATCAGGAAGTTTGCAAAAGAAAACGAGGTTCTCATCAAGTACGAGGAGCTGAAGCGCCATATCAGGGGTGT
>JBJESI010000112.1:0-2240 GCA_051882715.1 Oscillospiraceae bacterium | reverse complement strand
GGGCGTTGCGGAAAAAACGGCATACGGATTTGTTAAGGCTTACCTTGAGGAAAGGGGAATCGTTGTTCCTGCGGCGGAGGAAAACCGCCTGAAAAACGGATGCACGGGAATTAAGCGCACGACGGGACAGCATCCGGGCGGAATGGTTGTTATTCCGTCTGATTATGAGATTTGCGATTTTACTCCCGTTCAGCATCCTGCGGATAAGAGCGACAGCGATATTATCACTACGCATTTCGACTTTAACTCCATGCATGATACGATTTTGAAGCTTGACGAGCTGGGACACGATGTTCCTACGCTTTACAAGCATCTGGAGGATTTAACGGGGCTCAAAATCAAAGATATTCCCACCTCCGATGAAAAGGTAATGAGTCTTTTCACATCCACCGAGGCTTTGGGAGTGACCCCCGAGCAGATCGACAGCCTTACAGGCACCTTTGCTATTCCCGAAATGGGAACAAAATTCGTGCGTGATATGCTTATTGACGCTCAGCCGAAAACCTTCAGCGACCTTATTCAGATTTCGGGACTTTCCCACGGTACGAACGTTTGGCTTGAAAATGCACAGGACCTTATTTTAAACGGAACCTGTACAATCAAAGACGTAATCGGTACACGTGACAGTATTATGACCACTCTTATTTATAAAGGCGTCGAGCCTGCGACTGCATTTAAGATAATGGAAATCGTAAGAAAGGGCAAAGCGCCGAAGCAGTTAACGGACGAGCTTATTCAGACGATGAAGGATAATAACGTAGAGCAGTGGTATATCGACAGCTGTATGAAAATCAAGTATATGTTCCCGAAAGCCCATGCGGCCGCTTACCTTATCGGAGCGGTAAAGCTCGGCTGGTTCAAGGTTTATAGGCCTGTTGAGTTTTATGCGGCGTACTTTACCGTGCGAAACGAGGATTTTGACGCACAGACCGCTCTTATGGGAAAGGACGCAACCCGAAGAAAGCTTGATTATTACAAATCCCAGGGCAAGGCTCTTTCCAAGAAGGAACAGGACGCCGCAGGAGTAATGCAGATAATCAACGAAATGCTTCAGCGCGGAGTCGAGCTTCTTCCCATTGATATTAAAAAATCCTCCGCCACAAAATATACCATCGAGGACGGAAAAATCAGACTTCCTTTTAACTGTATTCCCGGCGTAGGGGATATTGCGGCAAAGGATATTGAGGAAAAAGCGAGAACAACAAGCTTTCTTTCGATAGAGGAGTTCCAGACGGTAAGCGGAGCTTCCAAATCCGTTGTGGAAACTCTTGAAAAAATCGGAGCGTTCAGCGGTATACCAAAGTCAAATCAGATTTCAATGTTTTAGTATTTCCCGGGAAATAAAAGAGCTGTGAAGGATTTTTACCTTCACAGCTCTTTAATTTTACAAAAAACAAAAACCTGCGGAAAACCACAGGTCTTAATGTTCTCGGTTCTTTCAAAAATTAGTCAGCTCTCGTAACCTTGTTTGAACGTAAGCAACGAGTGCATGCATAAATGTGACAAGGAGTACCGTTCACAACTGCTTTAACACGTTTAACATTAGGCTTCCAAGCTCTGTTTGAGCGTCTGTGAGAGTGAGAAACCTTGATACCGAAAGAAACGCCTTTTCCGCAGATATCGCATTTTGCCATGTTTTGCACCTCCTAAAAATGCTTTCTTAAAAGTCAACATTTTTATATTAACAGATAATTTCAAGAAAATCAAGTGTTTTTGCGAATTTTTTTTAAAATAAAAACAGGGAAAAAACTAATATTTACTTGAAAATAATTCAATAATACCTTATAATATGTGTAGTGTTAATATGGGCAGGAATTTTTATTAAGGAGAAACAAATGTTAAGCGATATAATTAACGGTAATTTTAATATATTTCAGCTTGTGGTTTACGTAATCGTGCTTTTTACGGTGCTGCCGTTTCATGAGTTTGCGCATGCATGGACGGCGAACAAGCTGGGGGATCCAACTGCTACCTTTCAGGGAAGAAATACGCTAAACCCTCTGAAGCACCTTGACCCCTTCGGAACAATCTGCATTTTGCTTACGGGATTTGGCTGGGCAAAGCCCGTCCCCGTAAATCCGGTGAATTTCAGAAAGGTTACAATGCGTACGGGCATGGCGCTGACCTCTTTTGCCGGCCCTGCCGCAAACCTGATATTTGCGGTAGGAGCGATGATACTTTCGAAGCTTGCCGCAGGCTTTGCCATTATGTCGTACAGCGTTGCCACGCTTGCTAATACG
>JBJESI010000111.1:0-2246 GCA_051882715.1 Oscillospiraceae bacterium | reverse complement strand
GGAAGAGCCATTATGGCAAGGCTGATTACCGAGGGAGACAGCAAGGATATAAAGCTTTATGAAAAGCTTTGCTCGTCAGAAAGCAAAGAGGAATTCATAAAAATTCTCAAAGAGCTTCCCGCATACCGCAAATATGACCTGAAGCCCGACAGCACTCTCGAAAAAACGCTTGAAAAGGCGGTAAACGACAATTTCAAAAAGAAGATAAGACTTTCCGCAAAGACTCCTTCGGTTTTTTACAGTCTTATTTATCTGTCGGGTACGGAAATCAAAAACATAACAACAATTATCGAGGGAATACGTTACAACACGTCTCCCAAGGAAATAGAAAGCCTTCTGGTAATTTAGGAGGAATGATTTTGTCAAGACACAAAAAATCTCTCTTGAGAATAGTCGGAGACATAAGCCTGCTTAACAGCGTTCTTGAGCAATGCGTCGAGATGGAGGATTTTCAGTTTGAAACTCCTGCCGAGTCAAACGGCTTCAAGATTATCAAGGAAGAAAACCCATATATCAAAAAAACAGAAGCTTTGAAAAAAGCTGCCGATATGCTTTCTCTGGATTTGGAAAGCGGCGAAACAAGCTCCTGCTGTGAAGAATCCGACGAGCCCTTGGAGGAGCTTTTCCGAAAAATCTCGGAGCTTTACAAGACTAAGAAGGACCTTGCTCTTGAAGAGGAAAACTACGAAAAGCTAATCGTTCAAATCAGACATCTTGCGTCGCTTAATGTCAGCTTTGAGGATATGTTCAGCTTTGAATATATAAAAATAAGGTTTGGCAGAATGCCCGTTGACAGTGTGCCGAAGCTTTCGTATTACGATAACGAATGCTTCATTTTCCTTGAGCTTGACAGGGATAAGGACTATTGCTGGGGCTTCTATGTGATGCCGGCAGGGCTTGCCGATGAAATCGACTATATTTTTACCGCTCTTTATTTTGACAGGCTGAGAATTCCGCCGTACCTCCTCGGAACAGGCGAAAAAGCCTACGAGGGCGTAAAGCGGCTGATTGAAACCACCAAAGAGGAACAGGATAAAATCGACCGCAGTCTTGAAAAGCTTGCAGAAGAAAACAAGACGCTTTTGAACAGGCTTTATTCGGAATATTTGCATAAAAGCAAAATTTGCGAGCTTCGCAAAAAAAGCGCCGCAACCGAAAAGCAGTTCAAAATTATCGGTTCTGTTCCAAAAAACAAGCTTAATACGGCAATCGAGATTTTTTCCGAAGCCGACGGAGTATATGCGGCCCCCAATCCGTATAAAAATAACAATAAAATTACATACACCATCCATTAAATTAAAGGAGTATTTTCAAATGTTATTTAATCGAAAAGGCGGTGTGATATTTGGCTATTGAAAAAATGGCGCTGATGCGTATTGTCGGCGAGCTCGACAAGCTTGACGCCGCTCTGCAAAGGTGCTGTGAAAGCGGAGAATTTCATATCGAAACGCCGCCTCTGTCAAAGGGATTTTCCGTTTTGAAGGAAGAAAACCCCTATACCGCAGTGCTTGATAAGCTAAACAGCGTATCCGGCTGTCTTTCACACAAGTTCAGCCGAGCGGAATACGAAGATGTTTCCTCCGGAAATATTGACTCGGATTTAGAGTACATAGAAGAAATCGAAGGTGCGTCCCGCAAGTATGCCCAGATAAGCGCAGAGCTTAACACGGAATACACAAGCTACAAAAATTCGCTTGTACAGCTGAGACATCTGAGCGGTCTTGATGTAAATATCAAGAAGCTGTTTACCTGCGAAAGCATACGGGTGAGGTACGGCAAGCTCCCGAAGGACAGCTTCAGAAATCTTTCGTACTACTCGGATGAATTGTTCCTGTTCATTCCCTTTGACGATGACGACGACGATTATTACTGGGGACTTTACGCAATGCCGGCGGAATCGGAAAACGAAATCGACGATATTTTCTCTTCCCTGTATTTCGAGCAAATCGAGGTTCCCGATTACCTCTTTGAAACGGGAAGCAAGGCTGTGGAGGGCATAAAAAAGCTTCTTGAAACTACCGAGGAGGAGCAGGAAAAGCTATCCCTTAAAATAAAAGAGCTTGAAAGCGCAAACTCCGAAAAGCTCGATAAGCTTTACAGCCTTTATTCCGATAAGAGCGCAGCCTTTGAGCTGAGAAAAAAAGCAGTGGTTTCGGGAGATAAATTCCATATTATCGGATTTGTCCCTGCAAAAAATGCGGAAAAGACAGTAAAAAGCCTAAACGAAATCGAGGGAATAACGGCGA
>JBJESI010000110.1:0-2248 GCA_051882715.1 Oscillospiraceae bacterium | reverse complement strand
AAGGACGGCGACAGAGTTAAAAAGGGAGATTTGCTTATCACCTTTGACAAGGACGAAATATCAAAAGCGGGTTATAAGACGGTTACCCCAATGGTAATATGCAACAGCGAGGATTACGGCAAGATAACTTCCGTTGATTCGGGAAAAGTAAATTCAGGGGCAAGGCTTCTTGAAATTAAATAAACAGAAATCCGCCGGCACGGTATGCCGTGCCGGCGGTAAAACGAAAGGTTAAGGTGCAGATTATGGTACAGTTTACTTACACAATTAAGGACGAGCTCGGAATTCATGCAAGACCTGCGGGAATGCTTGCAAAAACAGCAAAGGGCTTTGAAAGCGAAATAACTCTCACAAAGGGCGACAAAACCGTCAATGCGGTTAAGCTTATGGCTTTGATGGGAATGGGCGTTAAATGCGGAGATACAATTACGGTCAGCGTAAACGGTGCGGACGAGGAAAATGCGGCTAAGGCAATGGAGGAATTCCTCTCAGCAAATCTCTGATAGGAAAAGAGGCGGCGATATGGTAAAATTCAGCGGAAAAGGCGTTTACGGCGCAATAGCATTAGGAAAAATATCGGTTTTCAAGCGGCAGGAGGCTCAGGTTCGCCGTGTTCATATAACAGATACAAAAGCGGAAATCGGCCGTCTTGAGAGCGCCAAGGCGAAAGCGCAGGACGAGCTTCGCAAGATTTACGAAAAGGCTCTGAAAGAAGTCGGAGAAACCAACGCTCAGATTTTTGAAATCCATATGATGATGATTGACGACGACGATTACAACGAGGCTATCGTAAATATAATCGAAAATCAGAATGTCAACGCAGAGTACGCCGTTGCGGCGACGTCCGATAATTTTTCGGAAATGTTCGCCTCTATGGACGACTCGTATATGCAGGCGAGAGCCGCAGATGTAAAGGACATTTCAAACAGGATTATATCCTGTCTTTGCGGCTGTACAGGAGGTGAAGGCGCTTCTGAAGACAAAATGATAGTATGCGCCGACGATCTTGCTCCCAGCGAAACGGTTTCCCTTGATAAAAGCAGGGTGCTTGCTTTTGTGACTGCCTACGGCTCCTCCAATTCGCACACGGCAATTTTAGCGAGAAATATGAATATTCCCGCAGTAATAGGCGTGGGGGAGGAATTTTTGTCCTCCGTCAAGGACGGCGACATTGCGGCGGTGGACGGATTTACGGGCGAAATATTCATAAATCCCGATAAGGAAACGACCGACAGGATTCTTGAAAAGCAAAAGGAAGACTTAGAAAAAAAGGAGCTTTTATTAAAGCTCAAGGATAAGGAAAATATAACGCTTGACGGAAAGCGCATAAATATTTATGCAAACATAGGAAGCGTTGATAATATAGGTGCCGTTTTGCTCAACGACGCAGGAGGGATAGGGCTTTTCAGAAGCGAATTTCTCTATCTTGAAAACAGCGATTATCCCACGGAGGAACAGCAGTTTTCTGCTTATAAGCGTGTTCTTGAAAGTATGTCGGGAAAAAAGGTAATAATAAGAACGCTTGATATAGGCGCAGATAAACAGGTTGACTATTTCGGACTGGATAAAGAGGAAAACCCTGCCCTTGGCTTTCGTGCCATCAGAATTTGCCTGTCTCGTCCCGAGATTTTCAAAACTCAGCTCAGAGCCTTGTTCAGAGCTTCCGTTTACGGTAATTTGGGGATAATGTTCCCGATGATAACAAGCGTCGGAGAGCTTGAAAAAATACTTGCAATATGCGATGAGGTTAAGTCGGAGCTGAAAGCCGACGGAATTGATTTTTCCGACGGTATCGAAATCGGCATAATGATTGAAACTCCCGCAGCAGCAGTTATAAGCGACAGGCTTGCCCCGATGGTCGACTTCTTCAGCGTAGGAACAAACGACCTTACGCAGTACACATTGGCCTGCGACAGGCAAAATCCCAAGATTGAGGAATTTTGCGACACTCATCACGAGGCTGTCCTGCGGCTTATTGAGATGTCGGCAAAGAACGCTCACGCAAACGGCAAATGGATTGGAATTTGCGGAGAGCTTGCCGCAGATACAAGTCTTACCGAAACATTTATGAGAATGGGAATAGACGAGCTTTCCGTATCGCCGACCTATGTTCTCAAGCTGAGAGATACAGTAAGGCGGCTCGATTTGTCTAAATAAAATAAGGTGCTGTTCCCACGGGAACAGCACCTATTTTTAGTCGTTGTCGCTTATGTTTATTGTTTCAAAGGTTGCGCCGTTGTCTTTTGTA
>JBJESI010000109.1:0-2249 GCA_051882715.1 Oscillospiraceae bacterium | reverse complement strand
GGTAACCGTGTCATACCAGTTGTAGAGATTTCCGTGCCATTTTTTAAGCTTCTTGACGGATGCGAGAGTTACACTGAGCTTTGCCGCAAGCTCGGCAGAGGAAATAAAACCAAAATCTCTTGCCGCAAGCAGCGACAGCATATACAGTCCGATATTTGTGGGAGAGGTGCGGTGGGCGACGGCGAAAACAGGTGAAAACTGCACATTGTCGGGAGGAAGAAAATTATCCTCGCTTGTGACAAAATCCTCGTAAAAGGACAGCATTGCTCTGGCATCTTCCTCAATTATCCGTTTGTGTGAAGGCTTCATTTTTTTAAAGGCAGGCGTCGTCTCTTTTCCTGCGGCAAGCATAACGGGAAGGCACATCAGGGTTATGATTCCCGCAAATCTCACCGACGGTTCGGGGGAAAACAGCATTACAGCCGAAAGAATAAATGCCGCCGAAAAATGTCTGAAATAAACCGAAAATTCTCCCGAAGCCTTGTCTGCGTCGCTTGCCGTCGTCCATTCCAGAACCTTTTTGTGTGAAATAAAACGGCGGTAAATTCCCTTTATTACCGCGTCAAGGGAAATAACAGCGTTTTGCGGAATTAAAAGAATATCAAAAAATATCTTCAGTAAAATCTGTTTTACGCCTGTAAAAATAGGGGAGAAAAGCTTTCTTCCCATAACGACTGCGCCGCAGGCTTTAAGCGTTGCAAAAAGCGAGCAAATCCCACCGTAAGACACAGATAAAAAGGCGATAAGGCAGAGCAAAAAGCTGTGGGGATAAAACGGCGCCGCAAGCAGGAGCGCCATAATAAACACAGGGGTAACCGCATTCATAACGCTGTCAAAAAGCTTGAATTTTGAAACAGCGTCAATGTCACGGTTAAAAATATAGGGCAGATTTTGTATATCCCCCCGAAGCCATCTGTGCTTACGTTTATCAAAGCTTATAATATTTTTCGGGAATCCCTCCGAAAAAGAAGCGCTGCCCACAAAGCCTGCGTGCATAAAACTGCTTTCGATGCTGTCGTGGCTCAAAACCGTATTATCCCTGATTTTGTCCTTCATCACCTCAAGGTAGGTTTGAATGTCAATCAGACCTTTTCCTCCGAAACATCCGCTTTTAAACGCACGCTGGTAAAACTCGGTATACTCGCTCGAATAGAACTCGGTTCCGCCCGTGCCTGCAAAAACCTTTGTAAAAAATGTTTTCGTCACGCTTTCAAGACGTATGTCTATTTGCGGAACAAAAATTCCGTATCCCTGCTTAACTTTTTTGTTTTCTATACGGGGGATGTTTAACGGGTGGACGGCGGCGCTGACAAGAGTTAAAATGCTGTCCATTGACGTTTCCGTATCGCTGTCCAGCGTTACAATGTATCTTAAGCCCTCCAAAAATTTTTTGTCGCAGATGCAGGACTCAAAGCAGTCGCTTTCACCTGAAATATAGTCAATGAGATTGTCGATAGCGCCTCTTTTTCTTTCATATCCCTCAAATTCGTCGGAAAACGGCACGGAGCTTCGCTTTCTTATAAAAACGAAGAATTTTTTTCCGTGCTTTTTATTAAGCTCGTTTACGGCGCTTTCAAGCGCAGGTATGACTTCTCCGTCCTCGTCCGTGACGGGCTTTTTTGCTCTTTTTAAATCTGCCAGCAGGCAAAACGCAAGATTTTTGTCGGGATTTGAGAAATAGATACTTTCAAGCCTTTCCTTATAGTATTCTGCGTCTTTTTTTGACGCCGCAAGACCGCAGATAACCGCAAGAGTTTTTGCATTGTCCGGTATCTTTTCTATTTTCATTTTCGGAAGAGGAGTGCTTTCGCAAAGCCTTGAATAAATTGATTTAATTATTGCGGAGGTTATGGGATAAAGCACAAAAATCATGATGA
Source organism: Oscillospiraceae bacterium (assembly GCA_051882715.1). Lineage (GTDB taxonomy): Bacteria > Bacillota > Clostridia > Oscillospirales > Ruminococcaceae > JBJESI01. Next base: position 372 of record JBJESI010000109.1, on the reverse strand, counting down.
TAAACAGAAAAACCGAATTCATCAGATATGCGGCTAAAGCTGAAACAAGGGCAGGTAAAGCAAGATTTAGCCCAAAATAAAGCTTTGGGGAGGGAGTGCCGAAAGCGTCTTCATATTGGCGCCAAAGCTCAAAGCCGATATGCTCGTCTCCCGAAAAGGACATTATTCGGAGAGCGGTGTCCTTTTCGCTTAAGCCGAGACGTCTTGCAAGCCTTGCGGTTTTCGCACGGTAGACCGCCTTTGTTTCCTCGGTCATTTCAGAGTAGACTTTACTCGGCTCTGAGGAATAGCATATTTCTATGGGATTGATTTGCGAGCAGATTTTTTCAGTATTAAGTCTTTCGCTTTCGTACATGAGCTTCATAAGCAGGG
>JBJESI010000108.1:8739-10003 GCA_051882715.1 Oscillospiraceae bacterium | reverse complement strand
TATTGTTGCGGCGGCAAGAAACGGGATTGATATATCCGCATAAAAATTGCCGTTTATAATCTTTATCCGTGTGCTGAAAAGCTCTGATATACCGTAAATAATTCCTCCGAAAAGAGTGCTTGCAAAAAACGTGACAAACGCATTTTTTACTAATCTTTCCCGACCGAATGCACAGACAGTTATTAAAAAAACGGCTGCGAGCTTTATTGCGGCAAATACAATCGGTTTGTCCTCCAGAAAAACGGAAAGCGCCGAAAGGCTTCCGACAAAGGACGAGAAAACAGCCCGCATTTGCCCGAGCTTAATATGCAGTACGGCGGAGGCGGATTTCAGTATAAAATAGTTCATATACAAATTAACAAGCAGAAGCACATCAACATAGATTACCACTTTATCACTCCCACAAGCTAATTATATATTCATTCGGGCTTATTTTTTGTCGTTTTCAATCGGCGGCAAATGGGTTTTACGGTCTGTTTTTATTAAAAAAGGCAAAAAAATCGGCGCTGCACTGTGCAACGCCGTAATACAGAGAAATATTATGGAGATATGAAATCGAAGATGTCAATCAATAACCTTAATCGAAGTAATCTTAGGTTGATTTGCCTTTGCAACACTGCCGTTATTGTCTGTAACGGGAGTGTCTTTGCAAATTTCGTCAACAACCTCGATACCGCTTGTTACATATCCGAAAGCGGCATACTGACCGTCGAGAAAGGTGCTGTCCTTATGGACAATGAAAAACTGGGAGCTTGCGCTGTTCGGATTCATGGAACGAGCCATGGAAATCGCTCCCCTTGTATGTGAAAGAGGGTTTGCAACACCGTTAGCGAGAAATTCGCCTTTGATTTTATTGTCGGAGCCGCCCATTCCGTTTCCGAGAGGATCTCCGCCCTGTATCATAAAACCGTCAATTATTCGGTGAAATGTAAGGCCGTCGTAAAAGCCCGATTTAACAAGTGAAATAAAGTTTTCAACCGTTACAGGCGCCGCCTTCTCATCAAGATTTACTGTTATGGTTCCGTAATTTTCTACGGTAATTTCAACATTATTCATTTTTCTGCCCCTTGTTTTTGTCTTTATCTGAATTATAACCGACTTTTCTTAAAATAGTCTTTAAATTTTAAGGGCCGGCTGAAAAAATCAGTCGGTCCTTATTTGTCCGTATTATTACTAAAATAGCCTAACAAAAGCGATACTGACGCAGAAAGCAGTCCGAAATTTAAGCAGAACAGATTAAGCTCCGTCACTTCGCCAAGCACTA
>JBJESI010000108.1:0-8639 GCA_051882715.1 Oscillospiraceae bacterium | reverse complement strand
AGCAGTCCGAAATTTAAGCAGAACAGATTAAGCTCCGTCACTTCGCCAAGCACTACGAAAACAAAAAACGAAAGTCCCATATCCACAAGCGTTATCATTCTCGCAATAAATCTGTAATCCTCTTTTTCCTTGCTTGACAATCTTTTATCTTCATGGTCAACAGGAGCATATATATGCACAATCACCGTTGCGCCCGCCGCAGAAACAATCATCAGCCATGACGCAAGTTCAAGGGGAACAGCTTTTATGAAAGCGGCAAACACCGCCTGAAGTATTATACAAATCAACAAGGTAAGTTCCTGTCTCTTAAAATGAATACCGCCCGCAAATTTATGCAAAGCTAAATATCCGATTAAGAACAATACCGTTTCAAGAAAGCAACCGAATATCAGCGATAAAACTAACGCTGCCGCAAAAAATACGGTCCACAGAAGCACAGCTTCTGCCGCATCACTGAATATTTCAGAATTACTTTCGCTTACAATATTTTTCTTTGTGAGGAGCCTTGTGATTTTTAAAGAAAGTTTTTTGAACATTTTCTCCCTCTGAAATGTTTTGGCGTTTCCTTACAAGTTTAAAATAAGACGTCTTATAGGCTTGTATCCTGCCTAAATTATATTATCATACTCGATTTTATAAATAAATACAATATGCGTAATCGTTGTCTTAAAATGCCTATTCGTTTAAATTATTCATTAAAATCATCACGGTAAACACAAGGTTTTCATATTCAAACATAATTTCGCCGCTGTATTTTTCCGCAATTTTCCTCATTGACATTATCCCGAAGCCGTGGCTTTTCTTATCAGGCTTGTCTGTTTTTAGAGCCTCCGTATTTACCGGAGAATTTACCGAATTCGCTATCTTTATAAGTATATTGTCATTTCTTGTCGAAACATATAAAAATATATTCCTTTTGTTTTCTCTGCACCTTGAAGCAGCCTCAATGGCGTTGTCAAAGGCGTTTCCGATAAGCATTGAAAAATCAACAGGCTCGATGTTTATTTCGCTGTCAATTTCCAGCTTAGTTTCGGTCTTAATACCAAAGTCGGACGCTTCCTTGATTTTCACCGCAATAACAGTATCAATCAGAGCGTTGCCGGTTGCATCAAAGCTTTTCTCGTTATCCAAAAGCTCGGATATACTGCTGTTTATTACCGCCTTTGCCTTTTCGGTTTCTCCGTTTTCCAAAAGAGATGCTATTCCAAGCATATAATTTTTCATATCATGCTTTAAACGCCGTATTTCACTCTGACCGTCAAAAAGCTTTTTATACTGCGCCTTTTCATGCTCAAGAAGCTTTGAGCCTGCGCTGAGCTGCTCCCTCAGCCACGCCGTTTCGCTTTGCTTGTCAATTAAATAAAAAATCAGCGCATCGGACAAAATCAGCAAAATTACAGCCGAGTATGTAAGAATCATTCCGGTAGTGTCACGCTGTGTATCAAGATAAGCAAAGCATACAAAAAGGGTTGCCACGGAGGATATAGGATATATAACCACGGCAAGCCCCGCAAAGCGGTTTGCCCTGACGCAATGACTGCCGCATTGCCTGATTACCGCAAAAAATGAAAAAGCAATCATTACGGACGTCGCAATATACATTGCAGAGTATTTTATATCTTCCCACAAAAAAGCAATTTCAAATTTTGTGACAAGCTCGAGCCCTATAACAGCCAGCATGTCCGATACTATAAATACCGTCCAAATCACGGCGGTTATAAGCAATCTTTTCAGCGATGATATTTCAAAAGCCATGGCTATTGAAAAGACAATAATTATTCCCGTTATGAAGAGAAGTATTTCGCTGTCAAATCTCACCGACGTCAGCTCATAAACCGAAAAAGCTATGGAAATGAAAAGGAAAATTTCTGCTCTTCCCACTCTTCTTCTGCAAAAGCTCTCTAAAAAGAAAACCGATAATACAAGCCGCGCCGCCGTATTTACCGCATCAATAATATAAATCATTTTAAAGCCTCAATATAGTGTGCATAAGCCTTTAACACCTCGGCTCGCTTTCTTACGCTTACCATAACTCTTTCTCCGTTTGTCAAAACAATATCTGCACCGTCAAACTTTTTTATATATTTAAAATTTACTATGTATCCCTGATGGACCTGATAAAATCCGTGGGGCATAAGCTCGGCCGCCGCATCGCTTAGTTTTCCGACGCACTCGTATTCCCCGTCCTTTGTGCGAAAAATAAGATGACGCTTAAAGCATTCTATGTAATAAATATTGCTTATGGCAATCCTTGTCTTCTCGTTTTTCCACGATATAACATAATATTTATGAACGGAATTGTATTTTTGAAGGGCTTTTGAAAAAACCTCTCCGAACTTCTGCCTTGTGTAGGGCTTAACAATGAAATTCATAGCTTCAAAATCAAATGCGTCCACTGCGTATTTGCTATAGCTTGAAACAAGAATTATTATAGCCTTTTCATCAAATTTTCGTATCTGTTTTCCTGCTTCGACTCCGTTAAGGTTACTCATCTCCACATCCAGGAAAACTATATCAAATCTGTCTCCGCTTTCATAGCTTTTTATAAGCTCGGCTCCGTCGGAAAAATGAAAAAAGCCAAAGCTGTATTGACTGAAATCGGTTGTCAAATAATTTTCAATCATTTTTCTTGACTCTGACATATCGTCGCAAATTGCAATTTTCAACTATATTCCCCCAAACCGTTTTAATTTTACAGTATTTTATTTATTTTGTCAATTTTTTGGGAAAAATATTTTTCAGGCGTTAGGCATTGGAGCGTGTCGGATGCTCCTCAAATGCATAAAAGCAAAATGCGGCAGACTAAAATCTGCCGCACAAAATCTTTAATTGTATTTCGCTTATGTGATTAAAAAATCAATACAGCAAGAGACCTCAACACAAATCAAGCTGCTCTTCCTCAGCTTTGTTTTCGTCCTGCGGCTCTGTTCTCGAAATATCTATCGCCGTGCCGAACATTGATATTTTGTAATTCTTTCCGAGAAAATCCTTTATCGGCTTGCTCGCCTGAATATATACCCTGTCTCCCCTTATTCCCCAAGAGCTGTAAGCAAATTCGCTTTTTATCGGTTCATCGCTTCCCGGAGTTATATACTCGACTTGGGCAGAAAGGGGCATGAGAGTGACGCTTTCTATAACGCTTCCTTCCTGAGTAAGCTGGTACAAAATCGGTAGAAGGTTTGTGCTTACCTCTTCCGTTTCAACCTCTTTTATGTTCTTAGCGGCGCGGAAATAAAGAATATAGGCAAACAGAATAAATATATCTACGATAAAACCTACGGTAGCAGAGCCCTTAACCCCGACGCCCATAAGAAGCAAAATAAGAGGCGGAATCAAAAATACTCCCACAAGCAGAGCTTTTTTAAGTATCGGATTGTCAATCTTCATTGTCTTCCTCCTCCGCAACCGACTCAATTATCTCTTTCAATCTGTCCACACCCTCGCCTGTCTGAGAGGAAAACTCAACATAGGTTATCTCATCGAAGTAAGGAATTTCCTTTTTAAAGCCCTCCATGCGCTCAGCACGCTGACGCTTTGAAAGCTTATCAGCCTTGGTAAACACTATAACAAGCGGAAGCTCCGCCTCAATGAGAAAGTTCAGCATCACAAGATCGTCCCTGGACGGCGCATGGCGGTAGTCTATCAGCAAAAAAATCAGCCCGATATCCCTGTCGGAGGTAAGATATCCGTTTATCAGTGAATCCCAGCGCTTTTTTTCGGATTGAGAAACCTTTGCGTAGCCGTAGCCGGGTAAATCCACAAGATGAATTTTATCAAGCCTGAAAAAATTCACCGTAGCCGTTTTCCCCGGAGTTGCGCTGACTCTTGCCATTGACTTCCTGTTAAGAAGCTTGTTAATCAGAGAGGACTTCCCTACATTGGAACGTCCCGCAAATACTATTTCAAGCGTCTCGGAAGCGGGTATCTGTGAAATAAGCCCGTAGGACGCCGTAAACTCTGCATCGCTGAATTTCATTTTCGCTCCTCCGTTAAGGCTTAGGGAACCAAACCCCAACGCCTATAATGAATTCTTTTTGGTATTTTTAGGCTTATTGGTTCGACTCTCTAATGCCTATGACTTAACCCTGGTTGTCTTTTTGCCGATGGGATTTTCAATTATTCCCGAAACCACGGGAACATCGTTTTTTGCTTTCTTTTCCTTGCAAAGAGCAACATCAAGCACATCGTCAAGCGTCTTTGCAAGAACAAAGCCGCAGTTTTCCTTTACCGTTTCGTCAACCTCTTCAAGGTCGGCTTTGTTTGCGTAAGGTATTATTATTGTCTTCATTCCCGCCTTATATGCCGCCATGGTCTTTTCGCGGAGTCCTCCGATTGGGAGAACCTTTCCGTGAAGCGTGATTTCGCCTGTCATGGCAACGTCGTGCTTAACGGGTATTTCCGACAGCGCTGAGATAATTGCCGTCGCCATTGTTACCCCCGCAGAGGGTCCGTCCTTTGGAACAGCGCCTTCGATTGCGTGAATGTGAATGTCCTTTGTCTTATAAAAATCCTCAGCTATTGCGTATTTATTCGCAACACGCCTTGCATAGCTTACCGCAAGCCTTGCGGATTCGTTCATTACGTCGCCCAGATTACCGGTAATTTCGATTTTTCCCGTTCCGCTCAGAGCAACAGCTTCAAGAGGCATCATAACTCCTCCGACCGACGTCCAAGCAAGACCGTTTACTACACCTATTTCATCGGATTTTGATACCTCGTCGTCATGGTAACGCTCCTTGCCGAGATATTTTTCAAGGTTATCCTTTGTAAATGTAACACGCGCCGCATTGCCCGAAACGATTTCCTTAGCGCATTTTCTGCAAAGCTTTGAAATTTCACGTTCAAGGTTTCTTACGCCGGCTTCCTTTGTATATGCGTCGATGATTGTATAAAGCGCTTCATCTGTGATTTTCATTTTTGAAGCTGTAAGCCCGTTGTTTTTAAGCTGTTTTTTTACAAGATGATTTTTTGCAATGTGAAATTTTTCTTCTCTTGTATAGCTGCCGAGCTCTATTACCTCCATCCTGTCAAGCAAGGGAGTAGGGATACTGTCAAGTGAATTTGCAGTTGTCACAAACAAAACATCGCTTAAATCAAAACCTATTTCAACAAAATGGTCCACAAAGCTGCAGTTTTGCTCCGAGTCCAACACCTCAAGCATTGCAGACGCAGGATCTCCCCTGAAATCATTGCTCATTTTATCAATTTCGTCCAGCAGGATAAGAGGATTCTTGCTTTTTGCCGTCAAAAGAGCGTTTATAATTCTGCCGGGCATTGCGCCTACATATGTCTTTCTGTGACCTCTGATATCCGATTCATCCTTAATTCCGCCCAGGGATACACGGGCATATTTTCTGCCCAAGGCTTCGGCAATAGAGCGGCCGATTGAGGTCTTGCCCACTCCCGGAGGTCCCGCAAGACAAATAATCTGTCCTTTAACGTCGGGAGTAAGAGCTCTTACGGAAATAAGCTCAAGAATACGCTCCTTGACCTTTTCCAAGCCGTAATGGTCCTTGTCAAGCTGAGCCTTAACCTTGTTAATATCAGTTTTATCCTTGGTTTTTGTGTTCCAGGGCAGGGATAAAACAGTGTCGAGATAATTGTAAATTACTGTGGTTTCGTGGGAGCCCTGAGGAAGCTTTGCAAGCTTTTCGATTTCCTTATAAATCTTTTCAAAAGCCTCTTCGGGAAGCGACAGCTTTGACAGCCTTTCGTAAAACTCGTCCGCATCGTCGCAGTTATCCTCGCCAAGCTCTGCGGAAATGGCCTTCATCTGCTCGTGAAGATAGTATTCACGCTGATTTTGGTCCATCTGCTCCTTAACATCGTCCTGTATTTTCTTTTCAAGCTTCAGTATTTCAAGCTCTTCCTTTAAAGAGGAATTCAGAATTTCAAGCCGCTTTTTTGTGGTTTTGCACTCCAGAAGCTTTTGCTTGTCTTCTATGGGAAATGGGACGTTAAACGCAATGCTCTCGAAAAGCTTTTCCGGATTTGACTCGGCTATTACGGAAGCGTAAAGCTCGGGCGGTATCTTGGGAAGAAGCATGGAAAACTCGTCAAAGGACTCCTTAATGCCTCTCATAAGAGCCTGCGTGGAAGCAAGCTTCGGGTTTGCGGGAGTTATGCTCTCGTCAGAAAATTCAATGTCTGCAGTTAAATATCTGCCGTTATTTGATATGTCGATGAGCTTTGCGCGCTTCAGACCGTAAACAAGCACTCTGCTTACTCCGTCGTTTGTTTTAAGCATCTGCTTAACCTCTGCAATAACTCCGTAATTATACAAGTCACGGCGTTCGGGAGTGTTTACCTTTATATCTCGCTGTGTAACAAGGAAAATTCTCTTGTCCGTATCCATAGCCGCTTTAAGAGCATTAACGGAAATCTCCCTGCCTATGTCAAACTGAAGCAGCATGCCCGGAAAAATCACAAGCCCCCGCATCGCAAGGGCGGGCATATCGTTATTTATGTAAATTGTTTTGTTCTCCAACTTTGTTTACCTCATTTTTAGTTTTATGCAGTGTTGCCTTTGTTCTATTATAGCGAAACATCTTGTTTTTTGCAAGCGGTTTGACTATTTACCTTTCATTACATAACTAAGGCAATTTGTTCAATAAAAAGCCGTGCGAAAAAGCGGATTGCTGCGCTTTAATGTGCACGGCTGAAACTTCATTCTATAAATCAGAGTCTTTCTGCTGCGTCAAGCCAGATTTTTGCGGAGGCGTCGCTCGGCATTCTCCAGTCGCCGCGGGGAGAAAGGCAGATGCTTCCCACCTTGACTCCGTCAGGCAGACAGCTTCTCTTGTACTGCTGGGAGAAAAAGCGCTTATAAAACACCTTTAGCCATTTCTTAACGGTTTCGCTGTCAAAATCCTCGCAAAACGCTCTTTTGGCAAGCATAAACACCTTTTCAGGCTCAAATCCGTATCTCATTACGTAGTAAAGGAAAAAATCATGAAGAGCGTAAGGCCCCACAAGGTCCTCCGTAATCTGTGCAATCTTTCCCTCGGCGTCGGGCGGAAGAAGCTCGGGGCTGATGGGAGTGTCGATGATGTCCTCAAGAATTTCCGTGCTTTCAGGGAAAAATCCGCATTTTGCAATGCTGTCAATCATCCATCTGATAAGTGTTTTGGGTATGCTTGCGTTTACTCCGTACATACTCATATGGTCTGCGTTATAGGTACACCAGCCCAAAGCAAGCTCGCTTAAATCGCCCGTGCCTACCACAAGTCCGCCGACCTTGCCTGCATAGTCCATGAGAACCTGAGTTCTCTCCCTCGCCTGAACGTTTTCGTAAGTAAGGTCGAGAAGCGACGGGTCATGCCCGATATCCTCAAAATGTATACTGCACGCAGTTTTTATGTTAATATCCTCATAGGTAATTCCTAAGGATTTCATAAGCTTTACCGAATTGTTGTAGGTTCTGTCCGTTGTTCCGTAGCAGGGCATCGTGATTCCGTAAACATCCGTAAGAGGTCTGCCGAGCTGTCTTGTAGCCTCCGCCGCAACAAGCAGTGCAAGGGTGGAATCGAGTCCTCCCGAAACGCCGACAACAGCCTTGCATGAGGTTACGCTAAGACGCTTTTTAAGTCCTGCAACCTGCATTTCAAAAATATCTCTGCATCTGTTTTGCCTGTCGTCTTTGGAATCGGGGACAAAAGGAAGCTTTCTTACATTGTAAAGGGAGCCGTCCGACCTTAAAACAAGGTTCGGATTTGAAACGGTTATCATTCTGAAGCTTTCGGCAGAGCCGTAAACCCGTATGCTGTCCTTAAAGCTTTTAAGCTTTGCTCTGTCGGCTCGTATTTTGCCCAAATCCACATCGCACACCAAAAGATACCCGCTGTCGATAGAGTTTTTGTTCTCGCAAAGCAGCGTTCCGTTTTCGGCAACCATGCTGTGCCCTGAAAAAATCAAATCCGTTGTAGACTCGCAGGAGCCTGCGGATACATAAGCGTAAGCGCAAAGCGTCCTTGCAGACTGCTGTTTTACAAGCTCTCTGCGGTAGCTTCGCTTCGATATGGTTTCGTTGCTTGCGGACAGATTGATGATAAGCTCTGCTCCGGCAGGTGCGGAAAATGAGCTTGGAGGAATGGGAGTCCACAAATCCTCGCAAAGCTCTGCGGCAAATTTATACTCGCCGTTTACAGAGAATATCAAATCACGTCCAACCGGGATTTCATATTCGTCCGAAAGCCCCAGCTCGGAGGATAAAATAAAATCGGTATTCAAATCCTCCGATGTGGAAAACCAGCGTTTTTCGTAAAACTCATTATAGTTAGGCATAAACGTTTTGGGAACGATTCCGAGAATTCTTCCCGCACCGATAACAACGGCGCAGTTATAAAGCTGACCGTTGATTTCTACGGGAGAGCCCACAGCAATTACAAAGTCAAGCCCTACGCTGAGGCTTACAAGCCTTGAAACAGCCTTCTTGCAGGAATCGTAAAGGGATTTTTGAAAAAACAAATCTGCACAGGTGTAGCCTGTAAGGGAAAGCTCAGGGAAAACAACTATATCCGCTCCCCTTTTTTCGGCTTCCTCAAGCTTTTCGGTTATCTTTTCAAGATTATATTCAACATTTGCTACCTCAATATCAGGTACAGCAAGTGCGGTTCTTATAAATTCATACATATCAAATC
>JBJESI010000107.1:0-10027 GCA_051882715.1 Oscillospiraceae bacterium | reverse complement strand
CAGTTTTGTCGGCAATGAAAATGTTCTGTGCCGAAGCCGAAAATCGCCGCTATACCGGCGTATAGCAAGATTTAAGGCAATGGCACGGGAAATTTTCTGCCGCCAAAACCGAGTTCTGATGCTCCTCCAATGCTTAACAAACACCCGCTTGAAATCATAGTATATCAAGGGGGTGTTTAACTTGATAACCTTTTGTTTGGCGGCAATAGCAATAGCGATTTCTGTAATTGCATGGCTTTTTGCAATACGTTTCAGCAGTACAAAAACAAAAATCATAATCATTCCGATAAGTGCATTTGATGATGACATTGAATATTTTGTAAGAAGTATCGTTAATAAAACAAAATGGAACATAAGGAATAACTGCGAAAATATAATTCTTGCGGATATGGGCGCCGATGAGGAAACAAAGGCGCTGTGCAAAAGCCTTCAGAATCAATACGATTTTGTTTATTTCTGCGACGGCAAGGATATTATGAAAGATTTAAGCGAGACGCTTTATCACTAAAGAGGTAAAAATGGACGAAAATACATACATCAGAATAAGCGGCTGCGTTGAGTCTGTCATATACAAAAACGACGATAACGGATATGTCGTGCTTGAGCTTGCAACCGGCGATGATTTTGAAACCGTGGTAGGGGAGCTCGGCGACGTTCAGCCGGGAGAGGAACTGACGCTTACAGGTAAATATATAACTCACACAAAATACGGGCATCAGTTTTCCGCCGTCGCCGCAGAGCGCACCTTGCCTACAACTGCGGTCGCAATCCGCAAATACCTGTCCTCGGGAATTATAAAGGGAATAGGTCCTGCTATGGCAAAGCGTATTGTTGATAAATTCGGTGACGATACGCTTTATGTAATAGAAACAGCTCCCGAACGGCTCGTTGAGGTAAAGGGTATTTCCGAAGCAATGCAGGAGAGTATTTCAAGAGAATTTAAAAACATTTTCGGAATAAGAGCCGTAATGCTTGAACTTAATAAATACGGCGTATCGCCGACGTACTGCGTAAATGCGTGGAAACGCTGGGGTACGGATACTATTTCCGTTATACGTAAAAATCCGTATCTTCTTTGCATGAGAGGAGTCGATATGGATTTTAGGCAAGTGGATTCCTTTGCCGATAAGCTTTCCGATTCGAGCGATCCTCTTTGCAGATATAAGGCGGGGATAAGCTATATTCTTGATATCAATACCCAAAGCGGACATACTTGTTTGCCGAAGGATAGTCTCTTTGCAAAGGCGAAAGATTTTCTCGGCTTAGATGAAGAAAGCTTTAACAGGGTAATCGAAGAAGAAACAGACGATGAAACCCTTGTGGAATATGTCAAAAACAACAGAAGCTTTATTTTTCTTGCAGAATATTTTAAAGCGGAAAGATATATAGCGGAGCGGCTTTCCTTGATTAAACGCTGTTTTCCTAAAATTCCACGTGATAATACCAAGCTGATTTCACGAATAGAAAAGGAATGTGAAATAACCTACGAGGACATACAAAGGCAGGCTATTTCAGACGCTTTAAGCGGAGGAGTGCTTATTCTGACCGGCGGACCCGGAACAGGTAAAACCACAACCTTAAACGGAATTATCAGAGCTTTGAAGGATCAAAATGAAAAGGTTCTTATTTGCGCTCCTACGGGACGTGCGGCAAAACGCATTTCGGAGCTTACAGGATATGAAGCAAAAACCATCCACCGATTGCTCGAAGCAAACCGCACGGATAATAGGACGCTGAAATTTGCAAGAAACGACGACAATCCCCTGAAATGCAATACTCTTATTGTGGACGAGATGTCCATGGTGGACACGCTTCTTTTTGAGGCGCTTTTAAAAGCTCTTCCTTTGTCAGGCAGGATTATTTTAGTCGGTGACAGCGACCAGCTTCCCTCAGTCGGCGCAGGCAATGTGCTAAAGGACCTTATTTCAAGTAAGGAAATTCCCACAATAGAATTAAAAGAAATTTTCAGGCAGGCGGCAGACAGCGCCATAGTTGAAAACGCTCACAAAATAAATAACGGTATAATGCCCGATTTAACCTCTCATGACAACGATTTTTTCTTTCTGAAAAGAGACAGCGAAAAAGCTGTTACAACTACTGTCTTGGATTTGTATTCAAGAAGACTGCCCAATAGCTACGGTTATTCTCCGACGAGTGATATACAGGTTCTTGCACCGTCCAGAAAAGGCAATCTCGGAACCGTGATTTTAAATTCCAAGCTTCAAAAAACGGTGAATGATTTTGACGAGAATAAAAACCAAATTGTTTTTAATGATTATATTTTCCGTGTGGGCGACAAGGTAATGCAGATTAAGAATAATTATGACCTGATGTGGGACTGCGAGGGTACAAAAGGCAGCGGGATTTTCAACGGGGACATAGGAATTATAACAGCTATAGATCCATCCTTAAAGACCGTTACGGTTAACTTCGACGGAAAGCTTGTTAATTATCACAGCGAGCTTCTCAAGGAGCTTGAGCTTGCTTATGCGGTAACTGTTCACAAGAGTCAGGGAAGCGAGTTTGATGCGGTTATTTTACCGTTGTTTTCCGGCTATGACAAATTGTTTTACAGGAGTCTGCTTTACACGGCGGTAACAAGGGCGAAAAAAATTCTCATAATTGTAGGTACGGAAGAAACGGTTAAATATATGGTCGGGCAGGAAAGAAAAACTTTGCGTTACAGCTGTCTTAAAGCGCTTTTGAAAAGGTATTGCTCAAATGAAAGCGATTGATTTTTTACTTGACCTGATATGGCCCAACAGATGCCCGTTTTGCGGTAAGCTTATCCCATGGGACGAGCCGTATTGCGATAAGTGCTATTCGGAATTAAAGCGTGTGGGAAACAGAAACTGCAAATTCTGCGGAATGTCCGAATGTATCTGCAAATTTAATAAAGGTAAACGGATTTTTCCGCATTACGAAAAATGTTATTCGGCTGTAATATATGAAAAAGGCGCAAGAAATATGGTTTTATCCATGAAGCTCGGAAATATGAAATCCTACGCAAAGCTTGCCGCAGGTATAATCAACGATTTCTGCGACATGGAAATTGAAAAAGACTGCATTTTTATAGGAGTTCCCATGCGGAAATCAGATATTATAAAAAGGGGCTACAATCAGTCCGAGCTTATAGCAAAAGAGCTTGCAAGATTAAATGGTATGTCTTACTGCAAGGGAGCTATGAAAAAGCTCAGAAAGACAAAACAGCAAAAAGCTCTTACTGCTAAGCAAAGGGCAGTAAATCTCCATAATGCTTTCGGAGTTGAAAAAAACGAAGCTGTAAAGGATAAAGATGTGGTTATCTGCGATGATGTAATCACAACCGGCGCAACCTTAAACGAATGTGCGAGAATGTTAAAACGTGCAGGAGCAAAGAGCGTTACCGCCGTATCTTTTGCCGTCACCGGTTTTTACACAGATTCTTATTGATTTATGCAGGATTTTATGATATAATCAAACCGCAATCAGTCTTTCGGTAGGTGATCTAATACCCTACTGAAAACCTGAGGACCTAAAACACCCTGCGACGATTTAAATTAACAAAATCAATAAAATATATTATCAGAGGTTTTTATGAAAGTTGAATTGATAACGCATACGCCTTATCCCGAAAAGGTTATTGCCTCTGCGGCAAGGCTCTGCTATTCGGAATCGGATATCGAAACATTAATGAACGGACTTGACGCTGAGAAATCCGCAAGGCTTGTTGAAAAGCTTGCCGATATGGGGCACGAGAGTCCTATTGAGCATGTAACCTTTACTTTCGGCATCGAGGGCGTTTCACGTTCGCTTTTGGCGCAAATAACAAGACACAGAATTGCGTCATTTTCCGTTCAGAGTCAGCGTTATGTTAAGACGAACACATTTTCTTTTGTCACTCCTCCGGAAATTGCAGACGATGAAAATGCGCTTCAGATTTTTAACGAAGCTATGAAAAACGATATAGAAACATATAATAAGCTTACGGATATACTTCAAGAAAAGCATTATAAAAGCTTTATTTCAAGCGGAATGGATGAAAAATCCGCAATGCGTTCTGCGGAGAAAAAAGCGATAGAGGACGCAAGGTATGTTCTTCCCAATGCGGCGGAAACTAAAATCCTAATGACCATGAACGCAAGGAGCCTTTATAATTTCTTCAAATTAAGATGCTGCAACAGAGCTCAGTGGGAAATCAAGGCTCTTGCAGATGAGATGCTTCGCCTTTGCTATAAGGCTGCGCCCACATTATTTAAAACGGCAGGACCGTCATGTGCCTGCGGAGCTTGCACGGAGGGAAATATGTCATGCAAAAAAGCGCCTCAAATGAAAGAGTTTTATAAGGAGCTGAAATCCCGTGCCTAACGGTAAACTGATTGTTATTGACGGACTTGACGGCTGCGGAAAATCGACGCAGTTTGAACTGCTTTCGGAATATCTTTTAAAAGAAAAGAATAGGGAAGTAACGCCGATATCTTTCCCCGATTATAACGAATCGTCCTCGGCGCTTGTGAAAATGTACCTTGCGGGAGAGCTCTCGAAAGACGCTGACGGAGTTAACGCATATGCGGCGTCCTCGTTCTATGCGGTGGACAGATATGCAAGCTACAAAAAATTTTGGCAGAAGCCTTACAGTGAAGGCGGCATAATCTTAGCCAGCAGATATGTTACATCAAACGCTATTCACCAGATGTCAAAGCTTCCCGAAAGCGAATGGGATAGTTTTATGGACTGGCTTTTTGATTACGAGTATAACAAATTGTCGCTTCCAAGACCGGATTTAGTTATTTTTCTTGATATGCCCATTGAAATATCGCAAAAGCTTCTGTCGGAGCGTTATAAAGGCGATGAAGAAAAGAAGGATATACATGAGTCTAATCTCGATTATCTGAAAAAATGCAGAAAAAGCGCTCTGTATGCCGCAGAAAAAATGGGCTGGCTTATCCTGCCTTGCAGCGACGGAAATTTGCCCTTATCCATCCAGGACATATCTGCAAAGCTAAAAAGTGAAGTTGATTTAATTTTAGAATAAGAGATGTTAAATAAAAGCTTTACTCATTATTGAAAGGAGAACTATATGGTTTACGTATTTTTAGCAGACGGTTTTGAGGAAACGGAAGCGCTTGTCCCCGTTGACGTTATGAGACGTTCAGGGATTGAAGTAAAAACTGTGGGAGTCGGCAAAAAAACAGTAACAGGATCTCATAAAATTACGGTTACTGCAGATATCACAAGTGATGAAATTTCTCTTGACAGATCCCTTGAAATGATTGTGCTCCCCGGCGGAATGCCCGGAACGCTTAATCTCGGAGATTCACAGGACGTTTTAAAAGCGGTTAAATTCTGCTCGGATAATAACAATTACATTGCCGCAATTTGCGCCGCTCCGTCAATACTCGGAAAGAACGGATATTTGAATAACAAGGAATTTACATGCTTCCCTGGATTTGAGGATGAGTGCAAGGGCGGACTTTATGTAAGCGAAAAGGTAGTTGTTTATGATAACTACATTACCGCTAAAGGCGCAGGCGTTGCTTTGGATTTTGCCTTTGAACTTGTGAAACTGTTGCTTGATGAAAAGGTTGCAAACAGAATTAAGTCACAGATGCAATGTTAGAAAAAAGCGAAATAAGAAAGCAAATAAAAAAAGTCAGAACGCTCCTTTATAACAAGAGCGCTCTTGATACTAAAATATTTGAAAATATTATAAAATCCGATATTTATAGAAACTCAAAAAGCGTTCTGCTGTATGTATCAACGGAATATGAAGTCGATACATACAGACTTATCGAACGCGCGCTAAATGATAATAAAACTGTTTCCGTTCCCGTAAGCGATTTCACATCGAATACAATGTGTTTTCACATAATTAAATCCCTGAAGGATTTAACAAGGCTTAATCACGGGATATCAGAGCCGGATATTACTGCGGACAAGCTTTCATCCTATGATTTCTCTCTCTGCATTGTTCCTGCTTTTGTGTATGACAAAAGGGGATACAGAGTCGGATACGGCAAGGGCTTTTATGACAGATTTTTGAGCGAATTTTCGGGAACTTCTCTCGGAATCTGTTACGAATGCTTTTTATGGAAGCAGCTTGACGCTGAGAAAAACGATATATCGGTAGATTATATAATTACCGAAAACGGCGTCAAACTGCAGAAAAATTAGAGCTTGAACAGAATTATAACAACTACAATAAGAATAGCTAAGAGCAGTGTTTCTTCGTTAAGCAAGCAGCAAATGTTAGGGCAGCTTCCCGGTCTGTTCTGGCGTGATTCATTGCATTCGCAGTTCATTTATTTTTAACCCCCTTATCATTTAACTTATTATATAATATGACAAAGCTTTTAAAGTGTTAATAAATTTGGAGGAAGATATGGAAAACAACGAAAATTACCGTGATGAAAATGCGGAAGAGGTTAATAAAGAGAATAATGAGACGCCGTCTTCCGATGAAAGTGAAAATGAGTCGGCAACAAATCTTAATGAAATGTCAGACAGCAATGAGAGTATAGAACCGCCTGTTTTTGACGTTTCCGATAATGCCGACGGATACGACGACGCCGAAGAGCCTAAGAAAAACAAAAAGAAGCGCCGCAAAAAAAAGCACAAGGCCCTTACGGCAATCATAGTAGCTTTCATAATAATAGCTGTTTCCGTAACCCTTGCGCTCTCGATAATTTTTGCAGGAATTGATTTTTTCGGCATAAATAAGGAAACCGAAAAAATAGAAATTGATATTCCCGAAGGCGCGACAACCTCTGAAATAATAGATATCCTGCATGAAAACGGAATAATTGATTATCCTATTTTCCTCAAGGCTTATCTTAAAACACGGGAAAACGAGGCGCAGTTTAATCCAGGATGCTATGAGCTGTATCCGAGTATGGGATACATGAAGCTGGTCGCCACGCTCGAATCGGAAGATAATATTAAAAATATCGTCGATGTTACCATTCCCGAGGGAAAGACCATTGATGAAATAGCGGCTATTTTGGAAGAGAACGAAGTTTGTACGGCAGATGAATTTATCGAAGCAATCAATAAAACGGATTACGGTTATAAATTTGAAAAGAAGCTTATAGACAGCGCAGAAACCTATTACGCAAGGGAAGGCTATGTTTTCCCCGACACCTATAAATTTTACAAGGGCGGAATTATTGATAATGTAGTCGCAAATTTCTATAAAAATTTTGACAGGAAATTTACCGACGAAATGTATCAGAGAGCCGCCGAGCTCAGCATGGATTTAAACGAGGTGATAACTTTAGCCTCGATGATTCAGCAGGAGGCGGGTTCCGCCGAACAAATGGCGCAGATTTCATCGGTTTTCTGGAACAGACTTAATTCTCCCGACTTTACAAGACTTCAGTCAGACCCGACCAAGAATTATGTTGAGAATGTAATCAAAGCCGGTATTAAAGAGAGTCAATACGGCGAATATCAGTCGATGTTTGAGGCTTACGATACCTATCAGTGCCAGGGACTCCCCGCAGGTCCGATATGTAATCCCGGACTGGACGCAATCAATGCGGCGCTTTATCCCGCACAAACAGATTATTATTATTTCTGCCACGATGTAAGCACGGGCGAGGTTTATTTTGCTTCAAATCTCAGCGACCACAATTATAATTTAAGAAGAGCAGGACTTGCTTAAACGGAGAAGTTTATAAATGATTAAACCTGAACTACTTGCTCCCGCAGGAGATATGGAGCGCCTAATTTACTCAATAAATTTCGGCGCGGATGCTGTGTATCTCGGCGGAAAAATATTCGGAATGCGTGCAGGGCCTCAAAATTTTACGATGGAGGAACTGAAAACTGCAGTTGATTACGCCCACTCGAAAGGGGTAAAGGTGTATCTAACCTGCAATATAGTGCCCCACAACGAAGACATTAAGAAATACGCCGATTATATTCACAGCGCCGCCGAAGCGGGAGTAGACGTAGCTATTGTTTCTGATATAGGCCTTATGTCTATGACGAAAGCTCTTGAGCCTGATTTGGATATACACATCTCAACGCAGGCGGGAGTTGCAAACTATGTAACAGCAAACGAGCTTTATAATATGGGCGCAAAGCGTGTTGTTCTCGCCAGAGAGGTCACTTTAGATGAAATCAGAGAAATAAGAGAAAAAACTCCTTCCGATTTGGAAATCGAGGTTTTTGTTCACGGCGCAATGTGTATGTCGTTTTCGGGAAGATGCCTTCTTTCAAGCTATATGACTCACCGTGATGCAAATAGGGGAGAGTGCGCCCAGCCTTGCAGATGGGGCTATTATCTGATGGAGGAAAAGCGTCCTAACGAGTTTTACAAGGTATTTGAGGACGAGCGGGGCTCCTATATACTCAACGCGAAGGATATGTGTATGATTGAGCATATAGACAAGCTTTTAGAAGCAGGAGTTACAAGTCTGAAAATTGAAGGCAGAGCCAAATCAATGTATTATGTTTCTGTTGTAACAAACGCATACAGGCACGCAATAGATGAATTCCTTGATGACAAGCCGATTCCCGAATGGGTACTTGATGAGGTTCGCAAGGTTAGCCACAGAGATTATTCAACGGGATTTTATTTTGGTGACGGAAAGAGCAATCAGTATTATAAAGATTCGGGTTATATCAGGAATTATGATATTGTTGCCGTGGTAGATAAATGCGAAAACGGTTTTATGTATTTAACTCAAAGAAATAAATTTTCTGTGGGCGATACGGTGGAGATACTTACTCCTACGGATAAACCGATAAGGTTTACCGTGGAAGATATGTGTAATGAACAAGATGAAAGCATTGAAAATGCTCCACACGCTATGATGAAACTGAAGATCAGAACAGATATTGAAGTTCCGCCGATGTCTATAGTCAGAATGGATAAATAAAACTGCACCCGACGCTTTTGTAATCGAGAGCGTTGGGTGCTTTTCTGTTATTATTTTTTATTCTCATTTTTAGGCTTTATGTCTGCAAGAGGGGAGTCGTTCAGCGCTTGTTCTATCTGCTCGTCGGCAACGTGCGTATATATTTGCGTAGTTTGCAAGCCCTCATGTCCAAGTATTTTCTGAAGAACTCTGACATCTACATGCCCGTGCTGATACATTAAAGTTGCGGCAGTATGCCTTAATTTATGCGTAGAATAACCCTCGCCGGAAAGACCGCATTGTTTAAGTGCGTTTTCAACGATTTGCTGTACCCGACGTGTTGAAATACGCTGTCCCTGACGGCTTACAAATAAAGCGTCGCCGCCTTTTTGCTTTGGTCTGTTTTCGTCCTGAAGATAGTCGTTTAGAGCACGCTGACAGGCGTCGTTTAAATAAAGAACTCTTTGTTTGTTTCCTTTGCCGGTAATTCTGACATGGTTGTCGCTGATGTCGCTTATATTGATGTTAACAAGCTCGCTTAAACGAAATCCGCAATTAACAAAAAAAGTAAGTATACAGTAATCTCTCTTGGAATATTTACCATTTACAGAGTTAAGAAGCTCTATTGTTTTGTCAAGCGTAAGATGTTTCGGCAAAGGATTTTTAATTGTAGGTGTTTCAATAGCTTCAACCGGGTTAGTTTCTAAATACTGAGTATTTTTGGTTAAATACTTAAAAAACATTCGTATGGCAGATACCTTGCGAGCTCTGGTTTTTGCGGTATTTGAACGGTCGGTTGCCGCATAATCCAAATATTCGTAAACATCCGTTAAAGCTATTGACTTGACAGTATCAATAGATATATCAGAGATATCTAAAGTCGAGTAATCAAAATCGTCCGCAACTAAGCCTTTATGTATTTTAATAAATTTAAGGAAATTTGATAAATCTACATAATAGGCTTCGACGGTGCGCTCAGAACGGTTTTTTACAACTTTTAAATATGTAAGAAATTCTTTTAAATAAAAAGGCATAGACTTATTTTTATAAGACATATTAAACTCCTATTTGAATATATTTGTACATTTTTCTTAATGACTTAATTTCAGTTTATTATCGCTTTACTTATCACTATTTTTGTAATTATCCCCCTCACTTTCACTAAATATTTATTTAGTGAAAGT
>JBJESI010000106.1:0-2256 GCA_051882715.1 Oscillospiraceae bacterium | reverse complement strand
TGCCGTTATTAAAGCTGCCATTATAGATGAAATTATCTTCTTCAAGAGGGAGCCTCCTAACTATATTGTTTATTCTAACTACTACATTATATAGGCTTTTTGGCGTAAAGTCAATAAAAATCCAGTAATATTATCTAAAAAAAGATAACAAACTATTTACAATTTAATTACATACAGAAAAAAGCAATTCAGTGTATGCTTTCGGCACATACACTGAATCATATGCTTATTTTGCTTTTTCTATGATGGTTGCTTCAATATTTGAAGGAACCGTTTCATATCTTGAAAATTCAAAAGTGAACGTACCGAGACCTTGCGTTAATTGTCTTAAATAAAGTGTAAAATCATGCATTTCGCTTACAGGAACATCTGCGTCGATTTCCGTCAGACCTTTTTTAACGGGATTCATACCGTTGACTCTGCCGCGTCTCTTATTAAGCTCGCCCATCATATCGCCTGTTTTGTCATCTCCGACAATTACCTTAAGATTTCCGATAGGCTCGAGTATGCAAGGAGAAGCCTGCTTCATACCTTCCTTGTAAGCGATGGACGCAGCGGTTTTGAATGCCATTTCCGATGAATCGACGGGGTGATATGAGCCGTCTATAAGGGTAGCTTTCAAGCCGACAACAGGATATCCTGCAAGAACGCCCTTGAGAGCGCTTTCCTGAAGTCCTTTTTCAACAGCAGGGAAAAAGTTTTTCGGAACCGAACCGCCGAATACCTTTTCCTCAAAAAGAACATCAGTTCCGTCATAAGGCTCAAATTCGATTTTAACATGACCGTATTGACCGTGGCCTCCGCTTTGTTTTTTGTGCTTTCCTTCAACCGTAACCTTTTTGCGGAGTGTTTCACGGTAAGCAATCTTCGGGTTTGTAAGGGTAACTTCAGCGCCGAATTTTGTTTTCAGCTTTGAAGCCATTACATCGAGATGCTGGTCGCCGAGACCGCCGACGATTTGCTCGTGAGTTTCGGGATCAATATTAAAGGATAATGTTTTATCTTCATCAAGGAGCTTATGAATACCCTGAGAAATTTTGCTTTCATCTCCGGAGGTTTTAACAGCCATGAAATATGTGGGAGCAGGATAAGAGATAGGAGCAATTTTAATCTGATTATCGCTTGAGCAAAGCGTATCTGAGGTGTTTGCGGAAGTTTTTACAGCCGCAACAATATCTCCGGCGCAGGCTTCTGAGATATCCTCCTGCTTTTTGCCTTGGACAGCCGACAGCTTGCCGATTTTTTCAACGGCTTCGGATGTTGAGTTATAGACATCGGCGTTAGCGGAGAGCTTGCCGGAAAGAATCTTTATAAAAGAAAGCTTGCCGAACTGATCCGCTACGGTCTTAAACACAAAAGCAGCTAAGGGAGCGCCCGCGTCGCAGACAATCTCAACCTCCTCGCCGTTTTTAACAGCCTTTGCAGCAGGCATTTCATTCGGAGAGGGGAGAATATTTACGATACTGTCAAGCAGTAAATCAATACCCGAAACAGCAATAGCTGAACAGCAAACAACGGGCATAACAGCGCCTGAGGCTATGCCTCTGCGAAGACCTTGGAACATTTCTTCGGTGCTGAATTCTTCTCCGCTGAAGAATTTTTCCATGAAAACATCGTCAGTTTCTGCAACCTTTTCGCAAAGGTCGTTTCTGAATAGTGTTATTCTGTCTGCTTCATCGGCAGGAATATCACATTCGCAGGCTGAACCGTTTTCATCAAATGTATATGCTTTTTTATTGAAAATGTCTATGTAAGTTATTTTTTCCTCTTCAACATAGGGAACAATAAGAGGGGTTATGCATCCGCCGAATTTTTCCTTGGCGTCATCAAGGACCTTATAGAAATCAGCGCTTTTTGAATCAAGCTTACCGATAACAAGCATTTTAGCCTTGCCTAAATCAGAAGCAAGTTCAAAGGCTTTTCTTGCTCCCACAGTAATGCCGGATTTTCCCGAAGCAACGATTACGGCGGTGTCGCAGGCTGTTATTCCTTCATACATGCCTGCCGCATAGTCGAAAAGACCGGGAGTATCGAGAATATTTATTTTAACATCCTTCCAAATGACATTTGTAAGGGACGTATTTATCGAAACTTTTCTTTTAATTTCCTCCGGATCGTAGTCAGAAACGGTATTGCCGTCAGCGATTTTTCCCAGCCTGTCGGTTGCGCCTGATTTAAAGAGCATACTCTCTAAAAGAGAGGTTTTGCCCGAACTGCCGTGACCGACAAGGGCGATGTTTCTGATATTCGAGGTTT
>JBJESI010000105.1:0-2260 GCA_051882715.1 Oscillospiraceae bacterium | reverse complement strand
CTTTGCTTTGCACGCTCCGTGTTGCTTAAGATTCGTTTTCTTATTCTGAGATTCTTGGGGGTTACTTCAAGTATCTCGTCCTCAGCAAGAAATTCAAGGCACTGTTCGAGGCTCAGCGCGGTTGGAGTAATTAAGCGCAGAGCTTCATCGCTTCCCGACGCACGCATATTCGT
Source organism: Oscillospiraceae bacterium (assembly GCA_051882715.1). Taxonomy (GTDB): domain Bacteria; phylum Bacillota; class Clostridia; order Oscillospirales; family Ruminococcaceae; genus JBJESI01. The sequence goes on along the minus strand of JBJESI010000105.1, from coordinate 2,087 downwards.
AGCGTGTTTTCTTTTGCACACATTAACCACAAGATCCTCTGCCTTGGGGGAATATCCGACAACCATGCCCTCGTAAACGGGAACGCCTGCGCCGATAAACAGCGTGCCTCTTTCCTGAGCGTTGTAAAGACCATAGGTTACGGATTCGCCTGTCTCAAAAGCGATAAGGGAGCCGTTCTGTCTTGTGGGAATATCGCCCTTGTACTGCTCGTAGCCTACAAACAGCGTGTTGAGTATACCCTCGCCCCTTGTATCTGTGAGAAATTCGCTTCTGTATCCGAAAAGACCTCTTGACGGAATTTTAAATTCCAGACGCATTCTTGAGCCCATGGGGTTCATTGCAAGGAGCTCGCCCTTTCTCATGCCGATTTTCTCCATTACAGAGCCAACGCATTCCTCGGGAACGTCTATAACAAGCTTTTCCATAGGCTCGCACTTTACGCCGTCGATTTCCTTAAAAAGAACCTTAGGTGCGCCTACGCAAAGCTCATAGCCCTCACGGCGCATATTTTCGATTAGGATTGAGAGATGCATTTCGCCTCTGCCGGAAACCTTGAAGCTTTCGGAGGAATCGGTATCGGCAACACGCAGGGAAACGTCCTTTAAAAGCTCTCTTTGAAGTCTTGAACGTATATGTCTTGAGGTAACAAGCTTGCCCTCTCTTCCCGCAAAGGGTCCGTCGTTTACGGAGAAGGTCATCTCCACCGTAGGCTCGCTGATTTTCACAAAGGAAACAGGGTCAAAGTTGTCGCTTTTGCAGATTGTATCGCCGATTGTTATGGTTTCAATACCCGAAATGCACACAATATCCCCGACCTTTGCAGACTGAGCGGGAACTCTGTTAAGTCCCTCAATCTGATAAAGGTTTGCGATTTTACCCTTGTACGGAGTTTTTTCGCCGTGGAAATCCCCTACAACAACCTCGCTGTTCTGCTTGATTTCGCCCCGCTCAATTCTGCCGACTGCAATACGGCCTACATATTCGTTATAGTCGATTGAAGAAACAAGCATCTGCAGGTCGCCGTTTTCATCTCCCTCGGGGGAGGGGATGTATTCAAGAATTTTATCGAACAGAGGCTGCAGGTCCTTTCCTTCCTCGTGAGCGGAAAGGCTTGCCGTTCCGTTTCTTCCCGAGCAGTAAACGAAGGGACTTTCAAGCTGGTCGTCGTTTGCTTCAAGGTCAAGGAAAAGCTCGAGAACCTCGTCCTCAATTTCATCGAGTCTTGCGTCGGGGCGGTCGATTTTGTTAACGACAACAATTATTCTGTGTCCGAGCTCAAGAGCCTTTTGAAGAACAAATCTCGTCTGAGGCATGGGCCCCTCCGCCGCGTCGACAAGAAGCAGAACGCCGTTTACCATTTTAAGAACACGTTCAACCTCGCCTCCGAAATCGGCATGTCCGGGAGTATCAATAATGTTTATTTTTACGTCCTTATAAGAAACAGAGGTGTTTTTTGCGAGAATTGTAATACCTCTTTCACGTTCAAGGTCGTTGCTGTCCATAACTCTTTCTTCTACGACCTGATTTTCTCTGAATGTTCCGCCGAATTTCAGCATCTCGTCCACAAGGGTAGTCTTACCGTGGTCAACGTGAGCGATAATTGCGACGTTTCTTAAATCGTTTCTAATCAAAGCGAAAACCTCTTTTGTTTTTTTAATCAATGATATTTAAATCGGAGCAAAGCCTGATAAGCTCGCTTAATCAGGCTGCGACTATTGCAATCGCCGCAGGGAGCTTTAGCTCCTCAGGGTTTCAGTAGGGGACTCTTACCCCTACTGAAAAACTGAAATGGAACCCGCCGCCTTACGGCGGGGGACATCTTACGGATTGATTATACAACTTTTGAGTATGTTTTACAAGCGCACCGAATAAAAACGGAAATTTGCGTATTTTTATACCGTATTTTCTGTGGATTATTAGATATTATTCACAAATAGCCGCCTTGGTCTGCATTGAATATAAATCCGAAAAGCGGGCAAGATAGATTAGGAAAGATTTTCTTTAACATAAAAGCAAGCACGCTGTCAATCTATTAAGCATTGGAGGAGCATCCGAACTCGGTTTTGGCGGCTGAAAAAGCCCCGTG
>JBJESI010000104.1:0-10155 GCA_051882715.1 Oscillospiraceae bacterium | reverse complement strand
GGAAAACCCTGCCCGGGCTCCGTGCGCTTCAAAAGTATTCCGTTGTAATGGGCGGAGGAAGAAACCACCGCTATAATCTTTCGGATATGGCTATGCTTAAGGACAACCATATCGACGCTTACGGCGGAATAATCCCTGCCGTAAAGGCATTGCGCGAAAAAATCGGCCATGCCGTTAAAATCGAGGTGGAGGCAAGGAACCTTAAGGAATTAAACGACGGACTTGAAGCGGGCGCAGATATTATAATGCTTGATAATATGAGCTGTGAGCAAATGGCGCAGGCTGTAAAAATAACAAGCAAAAGAGCAATCCTCGAAGCGTCGGGCAACATCACCCGTGACAATATCGCAGAGGTTGCAAAAACAGGCGTAGATATAATCTCGCTGGGCGCTCTTACACATTCGGTTAAGGTTTTCGATATTTCCATGGTGCTGTAATTTAATACGGTTTTAACAGAAAGTCAGGACGGTCTGAATCAGGTCGCCCTGACTTTTTCTGCCTGTCAGAGACAATTTCAGAAAAATTTAACCTGCTTTTCACATAAATTTCATTTTTATTGACAATAATATGCTTTTTATGGTATAATGATATATATAAAAGAAAGTTTTTCCTTGACCAAGGTGCTATATGAATAAAGAAAAATTTTTAAAACTGTTTTTTGAATTTTTCAGATATGCCGTTGTAGGCGGAATATCTTTTGTTGTGGATTCAGGTGTTTTATACCTTTTTAAACTGCTGCTTTTGCGGCTTAATGTCCCCGCAGGTCTATTTTTAGCTACGGCGGCGGGCTTTATAGCCGGACTTATTGTGAATTACATACTTTCAATCATTTTCGTTTTCAAAAAAATCGAAAACAACGGCAGTGCAAAAAAACCCAAGGGCTTTATCGTTTTTACGGTAATCGGGCTTATCGGGCTTGCGCTTACGGAGCTCGGTATGCATCTTGGAGTTATTGTCCTTAAAATGGATTTGATTTTAACAAAAATCGTAGTGGCGTCAGTAGTTCTCGTGTGGAATTACTGCGGAAGAAAAATTTTTGTTTTCGGCGGAAAGGAAAAGCAATGAAGAATGTTGTTATCATCGGCGCAGGTCCTGCGGGGCTTACCGCCGCTTACCGACTTCTGAAAAACAGCGGAGATTTTCATCCGATTATCGTTGAAGAAAGCGAATTTATCGGGGGAATTTCCCGCACCGACCGCTATAAGGGCAACCGTATCGACATAGGCGGCCACCGTTTTTTCTCCAAGGACAAGCAGATTATGAAAATGTGGGAGGAAATTCTTCCCTTGCAGGGAGCGCCCTCAAAGGACGATCTGATTTTGGGAAGAAGCCGCTCCTTTGAAGGCTCGCCCGACGCCGATCCGGAGAAAACCGACGCTGTTTTTCTCACAAGAACAAGGGTTTCAAGGATTTATTACAGGCGGAAATTTTTCGATTATCCGATTTCTATGAAACCGCAGACCTTTATAAATATGGGCTTTGCAAACACTGTAAAAGCAGGATTTGGCTATCTCGGAAGCTGTTTGCACAAGCTCCCCGAAACCTCGCTGGAAAACTTCTACATAAACAGATTCGGCAAGTCCCTTTATCAGATGTTCTTCGAGGATTACACCGAAAAGCTCTGGGGCGTGCATCCCTCCGATATCTCCGCAGATTGGGGCGCTCAGCGTGTGAAAGGGCTTTCGGTAAGAAAGGTTATCGCCGCCGCTCTTTCAAAAACCTTCAAAAAAGGAAACGCAAGCACCGAAACCTCGCTCATCGAAGAATTTTACTATCCCAAATTCGGGCCCGGTCAGATGTGGGAGACTCTCGCGGAAAAAGTTGTTCAGATGGGCGGCGAAATACGCATGAATCGCTCCGCCTCGGGATTTTCGGCAGAAAGCGGCAAAATAACCGCAGTTACGGTTAAAAATACGGACAAGTCCTCCGACTGTTTCGGAAAAGAAGAGCTTATACCCTGCGATTATGTGATTTCCTCCATGCCGATTAAAAATCTTGCAGAAGCCATCCCCGACTGCCCCGAGGCTGTGCTGGAAATTGCAAAGCAGCTCCCCTACCGTGATTTCATAACAGTCGGTCTGCTTCTCGACAGGCTTGAGCTTAAAAACGGCACCGATATCAAAACCGTAAACAACATCGTGCCCGACTGCTGGATTTACATTCAGGAAAAGGACGTAAAAATCGGCAGACTTCAAATTTTCAACAACTGGTCTCCGTATATGGTTGACGATGTTTCGAGCCATGTCTGGATAGGCCTTGAATACTTCTGCAGCGAAGGGGACGGAATGTGGAATATGCCCGAAGAAGAATTCATCCGCTTTGCCGCAGACGAGCTTGTCAAAATAGGAATAATCAAAAAAGAAAATATTCTCGACAGCTACATTGCAAAGGTAAAAAAAGCCTACCCCGCATATTTCGGAAGCTACAAGGATTTTCCGAAGGTTAAAAGCTATCTTGACTCCTTTGAAAACCTCTTTTGCGTGGGCAGGAACGGTCAGCACCGCTACAACAATATGGACCATTCAATGCTCACGGCAATTAAATCGGCGGACGCAATTATAAACGGCGCCTGCGATAAGGAGGCTATTTGGCAGGTTAATACCGAAAAAGAATATCACGAGGAAGCTTCGGCTTCGTAATTTAGGGTTGTTATGTTTAAAGAAAAGCTTAAAAACAAAGATTTCATTATTTGTAGCTTGGTGTTTGCCGTTTACGTAATTATTACCTTTATCGGCGTGCTTAATCACGAGCTGTGGTACGACGAGGCTCAGGCATGGGTTCTGACAAGAGAAAACAGTATTGCGGGAATTTTCAGCGCCCTGAGAAACGAAGGGCATCCCGCTCTTTGGTATCTTATTCTGTTCACCTTTGCCCATCTCGGCTTTCCCTGCAAAACAGTCACAGTAATCAGCTGGCTTATTTCCGTCCTTGCCGCAGGTGTTTTTCTGAAAAACGCTCCCTTCGGCAACGTGATGAAGGCTATTGTTGTATTTTCCTCGGGCTTTACATTTTGTAATTCCATAAACTCTCGCCCCTACTGTATAATTTTGCTTCTGCTGGGGCTGATAGCTTCCGTCTATCCCAAAAGAATCGAGCACCCGCTTTTATTCGGACTGCTTGTGGGGCTTCTCGCAAACACCCACGTGTGTATGAGCGGCCTTGTGGGAATTTTCGGGATATATATGATAATCGACCTTGTAAAAAGCAGAAAAACTTCAACCCCGAAAAATCTCGTCATGCAAACTGCCGGTCTTGCGCTGTCGGGGATTCTTGTTCTTGCAATGGTCGTCCCGCTTCTGAACTCGGTGTCCTCGAATGTTAATACAAGCACGCACGAATATACCCTTTCAAGCACTCTTAACTCAGCGTCCAAAAGCATAGCGACAATTTCAAAGCGGTTGGTTTCCTACAGCACAAGCTCCGCAAGAGTTATTATATTTGCTTTGTTCTCCTCATTTGCCCTTGTATGCGTATATCTGCTGATGCGCCATTTTAAACGAGCGCTGGCACATTTGCTTGTTTTCACTGTTTTCTATGTTTTTTCCACAGCGGTGATATGGTATGTCATTCCCAGCAGAGCCTATATTTTTATCTATACCGTCGTTTTTATCCTTTGGATTGCCAAAGATAACGAGGTTCAAAAACCGCCCCGGTCAAGCGTTGCGGATATATTTAAAAACCGCTTTATAAAGAAAGCGCTCGTACTGCTCGAACGCTTTGACAACAATGCACAAAAGAGCATTTCCGTTTTGCTGTGCTTTGTACTGCTCTGCTCAGCGCCCTACGGACTGTACTGGCTTTTCTACGATTACGGCTGTAAATATTCATGCTCCGAGGAAATTTCCGAGTTTATGACGGAAAATATACCTGAAAATTCGGTTATTGTCATGGACAGCTTCTTTATATCCGAATTTTGCGCCTATGCGCCGCAATACAGATATTACAGCCTTGAATTGCAGGATTTTATAAGATACGCTCCTTACACCGTTCCCCCAAGCCGAGACGATATAAGTAAAGTAATCGAGGATTTGAAGGACGAGGAAAATATCTACTACATACAGAGGGGTATAGGAAAATACGCTCTTTCAGACCCGAATAAGGAAAAGCTTTTTACCTGCGAGCTTGAAAAAAGCGTTCCCGTGTCAGTAAGACACATGGAGGTCTCAAAGGTCAGCATTGACTTTATTAAAAGCCGCTTTGAGGAATGATATTTGCTAAAATTAAAAAGTAATCCTCCGGATACAGCAAAAGCTGTATCCGGAGGATTATTCATTCTCTCAAGCTTTGTTTCGCAAGACGCAAACAATCGTCCCTGGACTGCCTCGCAACAATGTAAAATAGGAATTAAAACCTTTTACATAGCCGAATTCGGCTGATTTTCAAAGTGCATTTTATGTCAAGACCTTTGCTTCAGACAAGCTGAAATGCCGCAATACCTGCAATACATATTACGCTTCCGATTAAATTCAGCCTTGTGCGCTGTTCCCTGCGCAGTAAACCGATTATAAACAGCGAAACAAGTATCATCGGCTGGATAAAAGAATAATCAGCAAGACTTATTGAAATAACCGCATTTTCCATTAACATTCCTGCGGCGTTGGGAATCCGTGCGAGAATTACTCTCAGCGCACCGCCGGGATTTTTTCTGAATAGCTCGGCAGGAGAAATCTTTGTGAGAAGTATTAGTGAAATAACCAGCAAAGCAGGCAGAAGCTGCGCTGTCGGCGAAATACAGTAAGAAAAGCTTTTAATGATCAGACCGTAGCCGTATTTTGACGCAAGATATAGGACAAGGGGCAAAAGCATCCGCCGATAATCCGTACTGCCGTCTTTAGCTGATTTAGCAATTAAAATTAAACCTACAGCAGTTACCGAAATACACGCAAGCTTTATCCCACGCAAATCAGCTCCGTAAATCACATCGGTTATGTAGGAAGCAAACAGTGTCACACCGAGCCAAGCTTTAAGCTCGAAAGCGGAAAGATGCTTCAGGATAAGTGCGCTCATCTGAAATTCAAGCATTTTGGACACAGCTATTAAAAATATCGCCGCAAAGCTCTGCCATGAAAGCACAAACCGTATTTCCTGAAACGGTAGGCTCAGTCCTATAAAAACAGACATTGACGAGCACATCAGAAAGGTAAATTCATTTCCGTTAAATTTGGCTTCGGCAACAGCATATTTGTCGCTCAGAGAGGTTATCGTGTAGCATACCGTAACCGCAAGCATCAAAATAAACACTCTCATATTTTTTATTCGCCGATTGTATTATAAAAATCACGAAGCACATAAAACGCTGCTTTTTTATATTTTTTGTCAGCTCCGAGCAATCCTTTGGTGTTGTAATATTTCTGGTTTACCGAAGTCCTTCTGGGGCAGCGAAAATCATAAAGAATCCATGGAGTCATGCCCTTGATATAGGAAATCTTTCTGATATTATCAATCTGCTTTTCATATACGTACGCCTGGCAATCCTCAGTACCCTTATCAGTTATCGTTCCTCTCAAACCGGGAAATGCATCGGCGCCAAACTCTGTAACAATTACAGGCTTTTGCGGATTGCTGTTTTCAAAAAGCTCGGGAAGCATCCTGAAGTCTGCTGTGTACCAGCCGCAGTATTCATTAAGCCCGATAATATCAAGATATTGCTCAAGTCGGTCCTCGATTGCATTTTTTGCAAAATTCACAAGACAAGCCGCAGAAACCATTCTCGTGGAGTCAATAGTGCGGGCGCATTCTGCAAGCCTTCCCATGAATTTAAGTCTGTCATCGGTATCGTCATTTTCATTGCCGACCGACCATATTATAACACTCGCACGGTTATAGTCACGGGTTACAAGCTCCCTGAGCTGATTCTCTGCATCATTATAAGTATCCTCCTCGCCGAAGTGTACGCCCCAGTACACAGGTATCTCTTCCCACAGAAGCATTCCCATCTCATCAGCAAGCTGAGCCATTCTTTCGCTGTGAGGATAATGTGCAACACGCATAAAATTGCAGCCGAGTTCTTTTGCTATACTGATGTTTTCAATGCGCTCCCTGTCGGACAAAGCCCTGCCTCCGCTGACGCTTTCCTCATGACAGCTTACACCTCTTAGAAATACAGGCTTGCCGTTTAACAGAATATCCATTCCCTCCGCACGTATTTCACGGAAGCCTACCCTGTCTCTGATTTTATCCTCGGCGCAAGCAACCGTTATGTCGTAAAGCCTTGGATTTTCAGGCGACCATAGTTCGGGGGAAGCTTCAAATATAAGCTCGCCCGTTCCGTTCTTTATCGCAATTTTTTCCGATATACTAAGCTCTTTGATGGTCAGTAGGGCTGTATCGTTAATAGCCTCGGACATTTCTACCGATGCGCGAACTTTCTTAAAATCACTTTTCGGCTCAAGGGCAATTTTAAAATCCTTAATATGAATTTTAGGCACACGGATAAGCTCAATATCACGGTAAACTCCGCCGTAATTAAACCAGTCGGTAACGGCGGGCGGTATCTGCTCATCACGTCTTGTACTGTCAACCTGAATTACAATACGGTTGTTCCTCTCAAGAAAATCAGTAATATCAAAATAGAACGGGGTATATCCGCCCTTGTGAATACCCACATATTTTTTATTGATAAATATCCGGCATAGATAATTTGCTGCGCCGATTTTCAAAATCATACGTTCGCCGTTGTTACGCTTTTTGTATAGAAATTTCCGTGTAAAAACCATGCTTCCCTCGTAGAGTAAATACATTTTGTCTACGGTATTCCAACAGCACGGCAGGGTTATCGTTTCCCACTCATCAAAAGAAAAATCTACGGGAAGAGTATTTCCTCCCTCGTCGTAATAGTTTTCCTCGTACCACTTCTGACTTATGCATGAATCATAACAATCTACGGCATAATGCCACATACCGTTGAGGGATTCCTTTTTTCTGAATCTGTCAAAAATCATTGTTTTCGCAGTAGCTAAACCTTCCATAGTGCAATTCCTTTCACATCAATTTTATATATTCTAACACGCTGATTTGACAAATAAAATATCAAAACTTGTTAAAAGCTAATTGAAATATTTCAAAAATTGCTGTATAATTTTCGTATGAAGACATCTTTCAAAATTTCACATAACAAAGAAAACTATACTAACCCCATCAATTTTCACAGTCATGATTTTTACGAGATATACTTTTTTGTGGACGGCAATGTGACCTATTATATTGAAAATGAGAGTTACAGTCTTTCTAAAGGAGATGTTATTGTAATTCCTCCGGGGAAACTTCACCGCCCTGTTATAGAAGAAAACGTGACATATGACAGATACGTGCTGTGGCTCTACAATGGCTACGTTTTTCGGACAAAAGCAATTCTCAGATTCGTTGAGGAAATCAACTATTTAATTGATGAAAAAAACACCCGTTTGATATCGTTCATAGACAGCGATTTCCGTATGCTTAAGGATTTATTCGATAGGCTTCTTAATGAATTTTCATCTAACGACGAGCTTTCTAAGTACAGTGCCGAAAGCTGTAATGTACTCGTTCTCGGAGAAATCTTGAGAAAATTCAAGCAGACAGAAAGAGTCTGTAAAGAAAGCAACGACATTGTGAAACAAGTTATATCATATATAAACGCACATGTAGTCAACGCTCCGTCGCTTGAAGAGCTGTCTGCTGAATTTTTTGTGTCAAAATACTATTTGTCTCATAAATTCAAAGAGTATACGAAAACTACCGTACACCAGTATATTCTTATGAAAAAAGTCAATCTTGCCAAGGAACTGCTTGAAAAAGGTAATCCCCCTAAGGAGGTCTGTTCTCTGTGCGGATTTTCAACTTATTCAAATTTCTATAAGGTATTTACGAAGTAAACAGGATTTTCTCCTAAATATTACGGACGAAATAGTTAAATCATTCCGATATGATATTATTATATAAAATAAAAAGACCTCTCAATAGGTCTTTAATACATACACTGTGCAGTCGGAGGTCCGACAATTTGAATAAATTCTTATTTGAACTCGTAGTGTAATTTCATAGAGGACTAAAATGTTTTCTCAACAAGGAAATAAACTGTATTGTATACTCTGACGGCAAGCGTGTAAACATTGCCGATTATGTGAGAATGGCCTTGCGGACAACTTCTACAAGGGCAACTTTGCAGGGACAGGCTAAACGCTTCGCAGAGCTTGGCTATGATACGGTTCTTGTTTCCCAATACGGTGGTTGTTCAGAAACCTGTGAGCCTTGGCAAGGTCAGGTATACATTGATGATGTATTCACAGTATGGCAGGGTGAAATAAACGGTGATTACGGAAAGTCAAATTACTGTGGTAAGTGGTTTATGCTTTTGTCTGTGGCTGTCAAAAACGGCTTGTTTCACCCGAACTGCTGCCACACATTGTTACAGTACATAGATGGAGTAACTCAAATTCCTGAACCTATTCCTGCAGAGAAAATCAAACAGCAGAGAGAACTTGAACAAAAGCAGCGTGCAATGGAAAGAAAAATCCGCAAGCTGAAACGGTTTTCAGAAGGCACACTTGACCCCGACACTGCAAAAACCTATCGCAAGAAACTACGTGAGGTACAGCACGAATTAAAGGCGTTTATTGATGAGCATAATGATGTTCTGCACAGAGATTATTCGAGGGAGAAGGTTTATGGCGGAGGAATTGGAAGTGCAGACGAGAGCGAAAAGTCATCACGAAAGAACAATCCGACGAGCGTAAATTTTGAAATTGTTAATTCTCCTGCGTATAGAGAAAAGTTCGTTGGTATTTCCGACAATCCTGAAACAGATAATTTAATTTGCGAAAAGGCACGAGATATGCTAATGCATAGAAATAATTCTTATTACGAAGATATGTATTTGATTGATTGTGATAGTAAATCAGTTGTAGGAGTACAAACGCATTCAACAGTTCCGCAAAGAGTGACATATAATAAATCATTGATGTCGGCGATAAAACACACAAACCACACAGTTTAATCAGTATGCATAATCACCCAGAAAGCAAACCGCCGAGCGGCGGAGATTTTAATTCGTGCGGCAAAAGACAATACAAAAAAGGTATTATTTGTTGCCATAACGGAACGATATATGTGTATCAGACCGGGAATAAGCCTTTTACAGATACTCTATTCGATAAAACTGTTGACAAGTATAAAAATTTAGTCTATACTGAAAATACAGCCTACGAATTAACTCTACGGCAATTTGAAAATGATTACGGAATAGGTTGGGAGGTAAGATAATGAAAGAAAAAACTGAATATGAAAGTTATTTCGACGGCATTCCATCTGAAGTAGCCGAACATGACGCTAAACTTACGCTTGAAGAACTGGAAGCGGAGATCGAAGTTGAGAGAAAAAAATGCGAGAACATGAAAGAATGGTAATACCGCCTGCGTAAATCGTGGGTGGTATTTTTATACCCATTTTCAGAAAGGAGGTGGCACATAATGCCGTCATCGGTAGTCATAACCGCACTAATCTGCGGTACGATCATTATATTATCCATAATCGGAACAATAGCAAAATCCAAATAATAGAGCGCTTCGGAAACGGGGTGCTTTTATTATATCAATTTTTAAGAAAGAGAGGTATACTCATGGACGAAAAAAAGAAGAATCCCGAGGAAGAACTCAAGGACGAGAAAAAGCTTGAATCTGCCGAAGAGCAGAAAGGCATTTCCGCATCTGAGAAACGGCCGAAGGTTACAAAGTCCGAAGAAAAATCGGAAGACAAGCCGACTGATGAAAATCAGGCGGACGAGAACGGTGAGGGCACAGACAAGCCCGATGAGCCGAAATCGGAAGATGAGGAAAAGGCAAATGTCTCTTTCCCCCGAAATTCCGCAGTTGTCAGAGGAAGAAAAGCTCAAGGCTGAAAATCTCACACTTAAAACACAGCTTGAGGCTATGAAAATCGGCTTTGCGCCCGATTGCTTGGAAGACGCTGTTATTCTTGCTGAGGCTATCGTAAAATGCGATAGCACGATTGAGAGTAATTAAATTTATAGGTAAAAAAACTATCTGTTTCTTTAATCTGTTTTAATCTTAATAATAAAAATAAGAGGTTCGAACAGAAAATAAAGTTCGAACCTTTTTAAATAATGGCTCCCCGTGTTGGACTCGAACCAACGACCCTGCGGTTAACAGCCGCATGCTC
>JBJESI010000103.1:0-2276 GCA_051882715.1 Oscillospiraceae bacterium | reverse complement strand
CCCGAAATATTCAGCGTTCCGTTGACAATAAGCCTGCCCCATGTCTGTGCGCTTTCCAATGCGTCACCGGTAAAAATCTTATCCAGAATAACGCTGTTTACAAGCACTGCAAGACCTGCCAGAATATACAGAGGCATAATCGTTGCAAATGTGTCACGGAGTGTTTTTAGATGAATTTGGTTTCCCATTTTTGCCGCAATTTCGGCAAATCGGTCCATAAACGGACGCTTTTCTTTTTGGCTTTTATCTTTCGCCATAGTGTTTTCTCCCCCTTATTTGTTAATAAAGTACTGGCTAAATCGTTTTTGCATTTAAGCCGTCTGATTTTTTATTATGCCGAAAAATACAGGCACAGCATACAAGCAGCTTTTTGCGTGATTTATTCAGCGGTGTTCTAAATTATTTCTTTTGTTTCTGCAACCTGCTTAAGCCATTGCGCCGACTTCTTTAGGCGTCTTTCGTAGCCGTCGTTCAGTCTGACTTCAACAAAGCCGTATCTGTTTTTAAAGGCATTTGCCCATGACCAGTTATCTATAACCGCCCAATAATGATAGCCCACGCATCTTGCTCCCTCGTCAATGGCACGTGCAAGCCAATCAAGATGCTCACGGACAAAGTCAATGCGGTAATCGTCCTGAATTACCCCGTCCGCATTGCGGAACTGTTCTTCATTTTCAACGCCCATACCGTTCTCCGAAATAAAGAATGTTAAATCAGGATAATTCTTTTTGAGGCTCATACCAAAATCATAGATACCCTTTGGATAAATCTCCCAGCCCCTCGACTTGTTTATTCTGCGCTCTTTCCAGATGTACGGCGAGCTGAACACCGGATTTCCGTTTTCGTCAATGTCCTTTTCGGGAGCCTGAACTCTTGTGGGTTGATAGTAGTTAAATCCCAGCCAGTCCACCATGCCTTTTGCGATAATCTCTTCATCGCCCGGACGAATAGGAGCAGGAGCGCCCTTTTCTGCAAGAGTGTCAAGCACATCCTGTGGCAGATGTCCTTCGGCAACCATATCAAGCCACCAGCGGTTGTGTAAACCGTCCTCCATACGAACAGCCTCCAAATCGGCTTTTGTGGGATTTTCCTTTGTATATGGCGGTGCAAAGCAGTTAATAAGTCCTATTTTTACATCCGAGGGTAAAACTCCTTCAGCCTTCAGTCTTCTGAAAGATGCGGTTGCAAGGCTGTGTGCCAGTGCAATGTGGTACTGCGTTGTCACCGAGCGTTTGATGTCTTTTACAAAGGGATACCAAATGCCGTCTTTGTATCTTTGCAGAGGCTCCACAATGGGCTCGTTAAATGTAAACCAATATTTAACCTCGTCTGCAAATTCTATAAAGGCTTTTTCGGCGTAATTTGCGTATGCTTCAACAACCTCTCGGTTTTCCCAGCCGCCACGCTTAAATAGATATGTGGGCATATCAAAGTGATAGAGGTTTAAAAAGACTTCCATTCCGTTTTCTTTAGCGCAAGCAAGCATTTTGTGGTAAAACTCAGCGCCCTTGGGGTTAATATTGCCGTCCCTGTCAAGAAGTCTGCTCCACTGGATTGAGGTGCGGAAAGAATTAAGACCAAGGGATTTCAGAATCTTAATGTCCTCCTCATAACGGTGGTAAAAGTCGTTTCCCACATAAGAACCAACCCTGTTGTGAAAATCACCTATCCGCTCGTCCGACCATGTGTCCCAGATATTTTCAAGCTTTCCGTCAAGCTTGTAAGCGCCCTCTGTCTGCGGTCCGGAAAAAGCTGCGCCAAAGAAAAAATCCTTCGGCAGTTTTCTCATAGAAATCACACTCCTTATATATTTGTTATTTTCTTTAAATTAAATGTTATGTCTTTTTCTGATTAAATCATATCATTATTATCACTATATTTCAAGTGTTTTGTCAAAAAATCATATACAATATTACCTTTTGATTTTTAGGCATTTTCAACAAAGCCTATTTTTGCACTTTACAAAGGTAAAACGAAATGATATGCTTAATTTAGTAAAACATAATATCTTTTTACGAAGGTGTATTTATGGAAAAATACAAAGTTATTGAGCAGGATATTGCGCAGAAAATCAAATCCGGAGTTTATGCTCCGGGTTCACAGCTTCCCCTTGAAAACCAGCTTTGCGAAACTTACAAGGTGAGCCGAATTACAATAAAAAAAGCCACGGACCAGCTTGTTGCCCTGGGCTTAATCACAAAGCGCAGAGGTTCGGGAAGCTATGTAAAGGAGCTTTCAGGTCAGGGCGGAGCGTCGGGATTCACAGGGGAGCAAAT
>JBJESI010000102.1:0-2302 GCA_051882715.1 Oscillospiraceae bacterium | reverse complement strand
TGCGCCTGTGGAAAACGGAGAGAAGGCAGGAAAGCTTGTTATGAGTCTTTCGGGAGAAAAGATTTATGAATGTAATATAATAACCTGCGGATGCGTTCCTGAAATGACGATTTGGATAAGCTTCGGCAGATACCTAAAATCTATGTTTTCTTTGTAGAAAATTTTGAAAAACACTTGCAAATTAAGGGTAGATATTGTATAATACTTATAACACCACGGCAATGTTCGATTCGCAGTAGTATAAAGTGAGTTGCATTGCTTGTGCCGGCATAAAATGAAAGCGAGGAATTGAAATGCCTGTAAAAATAATTGATAAGCATTTAAAGAGCTTCATTAAAGAGCATGAATATGACGCAGTCAAGCATCAGGTTGTCAGCGCTCATGAGCTTTTAAACAGCAGAAGCGGTCTCGGCAATGATTTCTTGGGTTGGATCGACCTCCCCGAAAATTATGATAAGGAAGAGTTCGCAAGAATTAAGAAAGCGGCCGAAAAAATCAAGTCCGACAGCGATGTTCTCATTGTAATCGGAATAGGTGGCTCATATCTCGGTGCAAGAGCGGCTATTGAATATTTGAAATCATCTCTTTACAATTCCATGAAGAAGGATACTCCCGATATTTATTTTGTCGGAAACAGCATATCTCCTTCATATCTCAACGATATTCTTTCGGTATGCGAAGGCAGGGATATTTCGGTAAATATTATTTCCAAATCGGGAACAACAACCGAACCTGCGCTTGCTTTCAGAATTTTCAGAGAGCTGCTTGAGAATAAATACGGCAAGGACGGCGCAAAATCCCGCATTTATGCCACAACCGACAAGGCGAGAGGAACGCTGAAGCAGCTTGCCGATGAAAGCGGATACGAAACCTTTGTTATCCCTGATGATGTAGGCGGAAGATTTTCCGTACTAACCGCGGTAGGGCTTCTTCCCATAGCGGTTGCAGGCGGCGATATCGACGCTTTGATGAAGGGTGCGGCAGACGCTCGCAAGGAGCTTAATACTCCTGATTTTTCAAATCCGTGTTACAAGTATGCCGCAATAAGAAACATTCTTTATAATAAGGGTAAATCCGTAGAGATGCTTGTTTCTTACGAGCCGTCGTTTACAATGATGGCTGAATGGTTTAAACAGCTTTACGGCGAGAGCGAGGGTAAGGACGGCAAGGGAATTTTCCCCGCTTCGGCTACATTTTCAACAGACCTGCATTCTCTGGGGCAGTTTGTTCAGGACGGCTCAAGAGTAATGTTTGAAACGGTTGTTACCTTTAATAACACGAGAAAGGATTATTTTGTAAAAGACGATCCCACAAATTTTGACGGGCTTAATTTCCTTTCAAATCAGAATATGTCCGTTATCAACCGCAAGGCGTATGAGGGAACCGTAATCGCTCATACAGAGGGCGGAGTTCCGAACATTGTCCTTGAGGTGGAGGATTTCTCGGAATATGAGCTTGGATACCTCATTTATTTCTTTGAAAAAGCATGCGCAATTTCAGGATATATGCTTGGCGTAAATCCTTTTGACCAGCCCGGCGTTGAAAGCTACAAAAAGAATATGTTTGCACTTTTGGGCAAACCGGGTTACGAGGGCGAAAGGGAAAAGCTTGAAGCCAAATTAAAATAAGTCCATTGCTGCGAGGGCAGTAACATAAAGAAGAACGGAGGAAGATGATATGATTAAACTTATCGTCGGAAAAAAAGGAACAGGAAAAACAAAAGCACTTGTTGATATGATCAATCAGGCTGCGGAAAGCACAAAGGGCAATGTAGTTTGCATTGATAAAACAACAAAGCTCACTTATGATATCAATCACAACGTAAGACTTTGCGACGTTGATGTATATAACATCTCAGGCTTTGATATGTTCTACGGATACGTAGCAGGCTTGCTTTCAAGCAATTATGATATATCTGAAATTTTTGTAGATTCTATCCTCAGAATAGGCAAGGGCGACCATGACCTCGTTGGATTTGCTCAGCTTCTTAAGGAGCTTGAAGCGATACTTACTGACGATATTACTATGATTTTCACAGTATCGGCTGATAAGGAAGCGCTTCCTGAAGAGATTGTTAAATATGTAGTTTGATAAATGGACATATCAAAAGCAGTGCGGTGTAAATCGCACTGTTCAGGCTGTCGATGAACCCACGCACCGCAAAAATGTTGATTGATTGATAATTTTGGCGTCTTTTAAAATGTGTGCGGTATCAGCGAAGCCGAAAACATAAACCGATATATTTTATGCGGCGGATATCCGCCGCATTTTGCTTTCTTCGTCAAGCGGCGCTCGGAGTACC
>JBJESI010000101.1:2798-10340 GCA_051882715.1 Oscillospiraceae bacterium | reverse complement strand
CCCTCTCGGCTCCGCCCTGCTTTTCAGAGCGCTTGTTTAGTATATCACTCCTCTCACCCTTTGTCAATACCTTTTTTTCATTTTTTTTAAAAAAATTTAGTTTTTTTGATTTTGTTCGATTTTGACGGGTTTTCTGTCTTAGAAAAGTATATTTCTTGTTTTAGCACAAATAATATTAAAAATTCATGGAGGTGAATAAATGAAAGCAAAAAAAATCATTGCGGCAATTTCAGTGCTTGCAATTTGCGCTTCTTGTCTTGTAGGCTGTTCCGGCAAGGACAACAACAAGGCATCAAGCAACACCGACACTGACAAAGGCAATGTTACCACAAACAACAACAGCAGTAATAATCACAATAATAATTCCGACAACATAGTGAATGACGCAGGCGACGCCGTATCAGACGCAGCAAGCGGCGTAGGCAACGCTGCCAGCGATGTAGCAAGCGGTGCAGGCAACGCCGTATCGGATGTAGGCGACGCTCTCGGCGGTGACAACTCAAAAGATACCGCACGATAAAATTCTCATTATAAAAGCAGCGTACCGAAGGGTGCGCTGTTTTTAATTTGAAAGCAAGCACTTGAAATTTCCAAATAATTATTGTATAATCGTGCTATGAGAAGTTTTAAGGAGAGGTTTTATGATTTTAACCGTTGATGTAGGAAACACAAACATCGTTCTCGGCGGATTTGATGGCGAGCGTCTTGTTTTTCAGTCACGCATAGCCACAGATACCGGAAAGATGAGCGATGAATACGCCGTTCTCTTTAAAGACGTTTTAAAGCTCAACGGCTGTATGACGGAATTTTTTGACGGCGGAATTATTTCCTCCGTTGTTCCTCAACTTACGCCTACATTAAAGAGGGCTCTCAAAAGGCTGATTGAAGGAAAAATCATAGTGGTTTCTCCGGGCATTAAAACGGGGCTTAACATCAAATCCGACAACCCGTCCATACTTGGGGCGGATCTTGTATGCGGTGCTGTCGGAGCCTTGAAAAAATACCCCATGCCCTGTATTGTTATCGACCTCGGAACTTCGACAACCATTTCCGCTCTTGATAAAAGCGGCGCATTTATAGGCTGTTCGATTTGTCCGGGCGTAAGACTTTCGATTTCCGCTCTGTCGGAAAACGCCGCCCAGCTGCCCTACATAAACCTTGAGCCTGTAAAAAATGTTATCGGCACGGATACTGTCGAGTGCATGAAATCGGGCATTATATTCGGTCATGCTTCAATGCTTGACGGGATGATCAAGCGTTACAAGGAGGTTTTGGGCGAAAGCGCCTGCGTTGTGGCAACCGGAGGTCTTACAAGCGTCATCATCGGAAACTGCGAAAGCGATATCATCACCGATGAGAACCTGCTTTTAGACGGTCTTATCGAAATCTACAAAAAGAATTCTTAAAACTCTCAAATACAGCGTTGCATTCTGATTATTCGGAAGCGACAGCAAGGAGAATTTTTATGAAAAACAAAGTAAACATCCGCTATCTCACTACACTTTCGGTGTTAGTGGCAATCGAAATCATTTTCGCATTCACGCCTCTGGGCTACTTGAAGGTAGGGGTTATCGAGCTTACCTTTATGACTCTGCCCGTAATCGTCGGGGCGGCGGCTCTCGGGCCTGCGGCGGGCGCTGTGCTCGGCGCAGTTTTCGGAATCACAAGCTTTGCACAATGTTTCGGAATGAGCGCATTCGGCGTAGCTCTGCTTGCGATAAACCCGGTATTCACTTTTATCGTGTGCCTTGTCCCGAGAGTACTTACAGGATGGCTCGGAGGATTGGTATTCAAGGCTGTTGCCAAGTTTGACAAAACAAAGCTTTTAAGCTATTTGGCAAGCTCCGTCGCAACTCCGCTTCTTAACACCGTTCTTTTCACGGGAACTTTAATGCTTTTGTTCTGGACAAACGGCGAATTCATCGCTAAAATGACAGAATGGGCAATACCGGTCGACGCAATCGGGGCTTTCGTGGTAGCGTTCGTCGGTATGAACGGGCTTATTGAAGCAGGCGTATGTGCGGTTGTCGGCACAATTATAACAAAGGCTTTGTCTAAGATATTTAAATAATAAGGCTGATAAACAAGAATGGGCTGTCGCATTAAGACAGTCCATTCTTTATATTTATGATATTTTTGCGTTTACGACCTCCAGCGCTTTTTTCAGCTGTGCGTCGTCTTCCTTTTTAATTCCGCTTACAAGAAGCTCGTCTTCATCGGAAACATCGACGGTATAGTCGGGAGTAAGACCGACTCCGTCATAATTCTCCGATTTAGGCGGATTGTATTTTGCCGTTGTAAACTTAATTGCGCTTCCGTCGGACAAAGCGTATGTATCCTGCATTACGCCCTTGCCCTTGGTGGTTGTTCCCACAAGCTCGCAAAGACCGTAATCACGCAGAGCGCAGGAAAAAAGCTCCGCCGCGCTTGCGGTATTGCCGTTGACGAGAACAACTCCGGGAACCTTCATCTGATTTTCCGCATCGGAGGTTGCGTAAACAACCTCGTTTCCCGATTTATCAACGGTGGACACGATGTTGCCCTCGGGAAGAAGCTTGTCGAGAACCTTTGTCACGGAATCAAGAAGCCCTCCGCCGTTATTTCTCACATCAAAAACAATCGCTTTTGCGCCTTTTTCTTCAACCAGCTGTTTATAAGTCGCCTCAAACTGCTCGTAGGTCTTGGAATTAAAGCCCGTGAGCTTTATGTAAGCAATACTGTTATCGAGCATCTCGCCCGTAACTGAAATCACGTCAATCTGCTTGCGGTAGGTTTCGATTTCGATGTCATCGCTGTCCCTGCGGAGGGTGAGCTTCACGCTCGTTCCCGACTCGCCCATAATCTTTGATTTAAGCTCCGATGAGGAAATAGAAAGCGCATCCTCATCCCCTACCTTAACTATCATATCTCCGACCTGAACGCCCGCCTCCTTGGCAGGAGAGTTCTCGTAAATTCCGGTAATCTGCCAATATCCGCTGGAATCCAAAGCGATGCTGACGCCTATTCCCACAAGCTTGCCGCTCGATTCAAGAATCTGCTCGGAATATTCTTCGGCAGAGTAATATTCGGCATACTTATCCGTTTTTCTGAGATATGCCTCCAGGCCGTCTCCGACGGAATCGGGGATTTCGGCAGAATCTATACCGTAGAGATAATACTGCGAAAGCTTGCTCTCGATTTCTCCGAGCTTTTTATATGCAGCGTCGGAGGCGTTTGTTGAGGAAAGGGTTTCGTTGAGTTTTTTCTCCGAAACTATCCACGTCACCGAAAAGGTAGCGGCTATGGCTATCATAACGCTGCACGCAGCCGCACCGAGTGAAATTTTTCTGTTCATATAAGCCTCTTAATTAAAAGTAGTTAAGCGGGTTTACCCTCTGTCCGTTTTCGTATATTTCAAAATGGAGGTGAGGTCCTGTCGAATTGCCCGTGCTTCCTACATAACCGATTGTGTCCCCTTTGGACACGGTCTGCCCTGCGGACACCGCAAGCGAGCTGCAATGGGCATATCTTGTAAAGCTTCCGCCGCCGTGGTCAATAAGCACGCAGTAGCCGTAGCTTCTCAGCCAGCCTGCGACGGTTACTACGCCGTCGTTTGCCGCAGATATAGGCAGTCCGTTTACCGCTCCGTCGGCAATATCAATTCCCGTATGGAAATCCGACTGGCCGTAAAGCGTTCTCCAGCCGTAATATGATGTAATTACATAATGACCGGGCAAGGGCCACATATATGTTCCGCCCACATAATCAATGGGTCCCTTGTAATCAGACGAGCCGCCGCTTGAGCCGTTTGCCGCCGCTTGTTCAGCCTTTTTGCGGGCCTCCTCCGCCTTTCGCATTTCCTCGGCGATTATGTCGTCAATTTCCTTTTGAGCCGCCGCTTTCTCGGCAAGAAGCTCCTCAAGGTTGCCCTCGTACATTGCCTGCTCGGCTTCCAGCTCCTTGATAGCCTCATCGGTTTTTGCGTAGTCGTCGGAAAGCTCCTTCATTACCGCAGAGACCTCCGCCTTAGAGCCGTCAAGCTCGGCCTTATTCTGTTCGAGAACCGCTTTTTCCTCTTCAATCTGCCGCTTTTGCTCATTGAGCTTCTCAACAATACTGCGGTCGTGCTGAGTAACCCTCTTTACGAGGTCAATGGACATTACCATCTCGTAAAAGCTTGACGAGCCGAAAATTATCGAAAGCATGGACTCGTTGCTTGTGGTATACATTGTCCGCAGGCGTTCCTTAAACTGCTGTGTGGTTTCGGAAATTTCCTGCTCCTTTGCGGCGATTTTTTCGTTGCTTGCGGAAATTTCAGAATTTATTCCGCCTATCTTTTCCTGAAGTAAATCAATCTTTTCCTGATTTACATCTATCTTTTTATTAAGCTCAGCCTGATACTCCTCTTTTTTCTCGGCGTTAGCGGCGAGGCTGTCGATATTTTTCTGGATTTCCGCCGTCTGAGCGTCGATATCGTCGATTTTGTCCTCAAGCTCCGACTTCGACTGAGCCGAAGAGGTAACGGAAAGCCCCGAAAAAGCTCCCGTCATTACGGACATCACAATAAGAAGAGCAACGCCCTTTCTTAATACTATGCGTCTTTTCATAGAATTCTCCTAAAAAATTAAACCTTGAGATGTTTTTTAAGACTTACAATATTTCCGAGGGAGCTTATCAGTATGCTGAAGCCCACATAAGCAAGCAGCACCCACCACTTTATATCGCCGAAGCGAACAAGATTGTATATTCCCAGCGAGGCGAGGTTTCCGCTTTCAACTATTACGGTGTAAAGCGCATTGTAGCCCGCCCAGGTGATGCCCCATGCGACAACCGCCGCAATAAAGCCGATAAACACGCCTTCCACAAAGAACGGCACGTTTATGAAGCTGTTGGTAGCTCCCACATATTTCATAATGCTTATTTGCTTGCTTCTTGCAAAAATGCTTACACGTGTTGTGTTGGAAATAATTACGATACAAACCGTAACAAGCGCCGCAATTATTGCAAGCGCCACAACCGAAACGATGTTTTCCACGCTTTTGAGCTTGTTTGCAAAATCCGTAGGAAGATAAACGGACTCCACATTCTCAAGCTTTCCGAGATATTCCGACACCTCGCCCAGCGTCGAAAGGTCCTTTATCCTCATTTTAAAAGAATCGGGCATAAATTCGTTGGGATCAAGACCTCCGAAAGCGTCCTCTACGTTTTCTGCGGAATTTTCCATTCTCTTTTTAACGATTTCAAACGCCTGCTCCTTTGTTACGTGTTCAACCTCCGTAACCTTGTCAAACGCCTTAAGCTCCTCGCCCGTTTTTGCAACCTGCTCCTCGGTGGCGCTCTGGAGCATATAGACTACCGCCATATTCTCGTTTTCAACATTGCCGACAATGATGTTTATATCCTTAACAGCAAGGGTTGCAAAGCCCAAAATCAAAAGGCTTACCATTATAATGCAGAACGAGGCAAAGGACATAACTCTGTTGTGCCAAACGCCTTTTACGCCCATTCCCACAAGATATTTAAAATTATTAGCTCTCATTTGAACCTCCCACAACTGCGTCGAAATCAATGTCTCCCTCTTTGAGGCTGACAACACGGCCGCCGAAGCTGCGAACAAGGTCGTGATTGTGGGTTACCATTATGACCGTAGTGCCGTTGCTGTTGATTTCACGCAAAAGCTCGGTTATTTCAAAGGAAAGCTCGGGGTCGAGATTTCCCGTAGGCTCGTCCGCAATAATAAGCATCGGGTCGTTTGCAAGAGCTCTTGCAAGAGCGACTCTCTGCTGCTCGCCGCCCGACAGCTCCTTGGGATACATTTTCGCCTTGCCCCGAAGCCCAACCATTTCAATAACCTCGGGAACACGCTTTCTTATGTAGCGTGCAGGAGCGTCGATAACACGCAGAACAAAGGCGATATTATCATAAACCGTCATTGTGGGGATAAGCCTGTAATCCTGAAAAACCACGCCGATTGTGCGGCGAAGCTTAGGGATTTTTCTTTTCTTTATTCTGTTAAGATTATAGCCGTTTACAATCACGGTTCCGACGGTGGCGGACACTTCTTTTAAAAGCAGCTTGATAAGCGTGCTTTTTCCTGCGCCCGAGCCGCCTATTACAAAAGCAAACTCGCCGTCGTTGACCTTGAGGTTTACATTGTTTAAGGCGTCCACGCCGTTGCCGTATGTAACGGAAACATTACGAAATTCTACCATATTTATTCTCCGTTATGGAATTAGCAGCACGGTTGCCCTATGCTGCTAAGTACAAGTGTCGATTAAAATTTATAAGGGTTTGCCGAAAGATATTTTTTAACCATAAGTGCGATTTTAAGGACGATTGCGTGGTCAAATTCCCGCAAATCCAGCCCCGTGAGCTTCTTGATTTTCTCAAGACGGTAAACAAGAGTGTTTCTGTGAACAAAAAGCTTTCTTGAGGTTTCGGAAACGTTAAGGTTATTTTCAAAGAACTTCTGTATTGTGAACAGAGTTTCGCTGTCCAGGGATTCGATTGAGCCTTTTTTCTTGAAAACCTCGTTAAGGAAGGTTTCGCAGAGGGTTGTGGGAAGATGATAAATCAGCCTTGCGATACCAAGGTTGTTGTAGCTGACAATCGCCTTGTCCGTGTCGAAAACCTTTCCGACCTCAAGGGCAATCTGAGCCTCCTTAAAGGAACGGGCAAGGTCCTTCACGCTGGCAACGGGGGTACCTATACCCACATTCGCCTTTGTATAGAACTCGCTTGAAAGCGTATCTGCAATGGAGCGGGCAAGCTTTTCAAGCTCTCTTGCGTCAATACCGGGCTTGATTTCCTTAACAAGCACAATATCGTTTTCCGTGATGTTAAAAACAAAATCCTTGTTCTTGTCCGGGAACAAATTCTGAATTACGTCGTAGGCGGAAATATCGGAAACATTAAGTATTCTGATTAAGAAAACCGTCCTGTTTACATCGGCGTTGAAGTGAAGCTCCCTCGCCTTTAAAACAACGTCTCCCGGCAGGATATTATCCAGAACAACATTTTTTATAAAATTATTTTTATCGTATTTCTCGTCCGAATACTGCTTTAAGGTTGCAAGAGAAATTGAAAGCAGACCTGCGTATTTTGCCGCCGGCTCGTCGGTGCCCTCAACAAAAACAGCGTCGGTGGGACCCGAAATGCCGCCCAAGGTTTTATATGTAAATCCGTCCCTGACGAAGGACTCATGAGATTCCGAAAGGTCGAAGGAAACGTACTCGTTTGTCTGACCGATTTTGGTGAGGTCGCTGCACGCAACAACGCAGGCGTTCTCGTCAACCACGCCGATAACACGGTCGATAACATCTCTCATCTGGTGGATAACACCCTGATACAATCTGTTGGACATAAGACATATCCCCTTATCTTTAAATTCCGCAGCGATGCGGACTATGAGTAAATTTTCACAAAACCGTTACAAGAGTAACGAAAAAATGAATCATACCAAGTATATTTTACATAATTCCGAACATTTTTGCAAGTGGTTTTGCAACAAAATTTACAAAAAGGAATAAAAAAGCGAAAAAATCGCTCTCATTTTACCTGAAT
>JBJESI010000101.1:0-2698 GCA_051882715.1 Oscillospiraceae bacterium | reverse complement strand
GGTTTTATTGATTAAAAAAGAAAAATATGTTAACATAATATCAGATAATCGGTTTTGGGAAAGGAAAATCGGAATGTTTGATATAATAGAAACGGGAAAACGGCTTGCAAAGCTGCGCCGAAGCGCAAATATGACTCAGATGGAGGTTGCCGAAAAGCTGGGAATAAGCTTTCAGGCCGTAAGCTGCTGGGAGCACGGGAAAACCATGCCCGATATTTCAAACCTGCTGAAGATAGCTCAGATATATAATGTAAGCGTCGATGAAATTCTTCTCAACGAAAGGCAGGCAAATGCAGTAAGCAGCATTGCCGCCGGAAAAAAGACTCCCGACCTGCTTCAGGTAATTTCCATAATGAAGCCCGACGAAATCAACGCCGCAGTGAAAAACTCAAAAATAGCTGTGGACGACTTCGGCGATTTAATATATGCGGCTCCGTATCTTGAGGAGGATCAGCTAAGCTCTCTTGCCGCCGCAAACGCCGATAAGGTAAAGGATTTCAGGCAGATTGTAAATATCGCCTTTTACGCCGACAGGGACGCTATGGATATAATAGTCGGAAAAAATTTCGACAAATTCACGGACTTTGACGAGGTTGTTAAGGCTTCGTCGTTCATCAGCCCCGGTGTTCTTAAAAAGCTGGCGCTGAAAAAGCAGGAGCTTATCGTCACGCTTTCGCAGATATACGACATTGCGTTCCGCCTTGACAAGGACACCGTCGACATACTTGTCGCCGATAAAATCAAAACGGCGGGAAGCTTCAAGTACATCGCTTTGCTGGCAACCTTTTTGAATAAGGAGATGTTTTGCAGGCTTGTCAAAAACAACGTATATCTTCTTGAGGATTTTGAAGATGTGTGCCGCTTAGCGAGCTTTCTTGACAAAGAAACCGTGAGCCTGCTTGCCGAGCAAAACAGCCGAAAAGTGCAAAGCTTTGCTCAGGTGGATAACATCGCCTACTATTTAACTCCCTCTGCGCTGGCGAGAGTGGCGTTTGACAACATAGAAAAAGTGCAAAGCAAAAAGCAGATATCGAACATCTGCTACCATCTTGACGAAAAAGACCGGGAAGCTTTTGCCAAAAATGCAGAAAAATATGCAGATTGTTATATTTGATATTCCGATTTTGATATAAAAATATTACATATTGATTACAGTATTCCGAAACTCGTTGCTATAAGTAAAAAAATGTTATAAAATAATGGTATAATATTAATGGAGGTGTTTATTTTGAAATTCAAAAAGCTAATTTGCGGCGCAATTTCGGCGGCACTTGCTTTGTCAAGCCTTTCCTCCGCCGCTTTTGCATCCTCAAGCAGTGACAACATTGTAAGCTACAGCGACCTTGACTATTCTGCGTCCGTAACGGTGGGCACTCCTCTGACGGGCGAAATCAGCGCAACCGGCGAATATGTCAGAACCCAGTACTGGAGCGGCAATGCCGTTGCGGCAAGCGTATCCCTTCAGGAGGGCAAGACCTACCTTTTTAGGTTCACCACATCTAACCGGGACGGTTCGAAACTGGAGCTTGAACCCCGCCTGTTTATCCTCACTCCCGGCGAGCTTACCGGCAAGGATAAAAGCTTCGGAACAGACCTTCTCGGAGACTCAGACGGCAAGTTAGGGGAATCGACTTCCGCTACGGTGGAAACTACCTTAACTGCCGAAGAAACCGCCGTTTACAGGCTTCTCGGCGTTTGCTGGTTTAACGCAGACGCTGTTGACTACGAAATCAGCGTGGAGGAACTTATTGTTCCCACAGTCAACGTTCAGAAGCTCGATTATGAGTGGAAAACCGAAGCTATCGGCAACGATTACGGCTATACGGCAATAGGTCCAAACGGCGAAATCGCAGTATGTGATTATGACTCAACCTATGATTCCGACAGCGAAACTTACAACTGTTATGTAAACGTTTTTAATCCTGACGGAACCCTTAAATTTAAGGCTCCCTTAGCATACGAATCGGACTGCGTCCCCGTATTCGATGAGAACGGATATCTCTATACGGGAACATATACAGAATACGTAAGCCTTGATACCGACGCCGACGGCGACGGAAATACCGACTGGGGAGACGTATCTTATATTCAGTGCTTTGGTCCGGACGGCTCCGACGAAGGCTGTCTTACTTTCGTTAATGAAAACTACGGCGACGACTATGATTTTTGGTATAAGCTTTATGTGGTAGACGGTGTTCTCATTGCCAAGGCTGACAAAAATCTTGTGGGAATCGACTGCGAGAGCAGAGAGGTTCTGTGGTCTCTTAACGGCATGAGTTTCTGCGATTATGACGCCGAATCAGGCTACGGGATAAAAGACGGTAAAATCTATCTTTCGGCATATTACGCCACTGTCGGCGAGGAAGATGTTTCAAACACAATCATCAAGGTTGACGCCGCAACAGGTGAAATCGAGGGCTATACGGAAAGCTTAAGTTTAACTCCGTACAGCGACTTTGCTTTTGACAAGGACGGCAATCTTTATTTTGTAAACTATTCCGAAGACTTCAACGGCCTCTATAAGCTTAACACCGAGGACATGACAGTAAGCGAATTTTCAGCTCTTGAGATTGAAGACTTAGATGAGTATACCATTCCTGTTGAAGTTACAACCGTCGGCGATGAAGAAAGAATTGTCACAACAAACGGAAAAAATACATTCTTCGTTGTCTCTTTGAGCGACGCAGATTCAGCCGCT
>JBJESI010000100.1:0-2341 GCA_051882715.1 Oscillospiraceae bacterium | reverse complement strand
GACATCCGCCGCATTTTGCTTTCTTCGTCAAGCGGCGCTCGGAGTACCGCCGTACGCCTGTCGCACCGCTTTCCTCGACTGCGAGGCTTTCTCGCAGCCTGTTCTTCTTATCCTTAATCGTATTAAAACAGTCCGCTTATAACGCCGTTTTCGTCCACATCTATGCGCTCCGCCGCAGGAACCTTGGGCAGACCGGGCATCGTCATTATATCTCCCGTAAGGACTACGATAAATCCCGCTCCGGCAGAAATTTTCACATTTTTAATTGTAACCGTGAAATTCTCAGGAGCGCCGAGCTTTGTGGGGTCATCGGAAAAGCTGTACTGCGTTTTTGCAATGCACACGGGGCATTTTCCGAAGCCGAGCTCTTCAAGGCGTTCTATCTGCTTTTTAGCCGCAGGCAAAATATTTATTCCGCTTCCTCTGTAAATCTTCTTTACAATGGATTCTATTTTGCCCTCAATGCTCTCATCGTCGCTGTAACTGAAGGTAAAGTCGCCCTTTTCCTCCTCGCAAAGACGGACAACCTCCTCGGCAAGCTGAACGCCGCCGTTTCCTCCGTCCGCCCACACGGTTGAAAGCACAACGTTAACGCCAAGCTCTTTGCATTTGTTTATAATAAGCTCGATTTCGGCGTCTGTGTCGGTGGGGAATCTGTTCACCGCAACAACACTCGGGAGCTTATACACGTCCTTTATATTGGAAACATGGCGGAGCAGATTGGGTATTCCCGCTTCAAGCGCCGCAAGATTTTCCTCGGCAAGGTCGGTTTTTGCAACTCCGCCGTGCATTTTAAGAGCGCGTACCGTTGCAACGATTACTACCGCAGAGGGCGTAAGACCTGCCATTCTGCACTTGATATCGAGGAATTTTTCTGCGCCGAGGTCTGCGCCGAAGCCTGCCTCGGTAATAGCGTAATCGCCCATTTTAAGCGCCATTTTTGTTGCAATTACTGAATTACAGCCGTGTGCGATATTTGCAAAAGGTCCGCCGTGAACAAACGCAGGCGTTCCCTCCAAGGTCTGCACAAGATTGGGCTTTAGAGCGTCCTTTAAAAGCGCCGTCATTGCACCCTGGGCATTAAGCTCGCCGCAGGTTACGGGCTTGTCGTCGTAGGTATAGCCCACGATTATCCTTGAAAGTCTTTCCTTTAAGTCGGAAATTGAGGTTGCAAGACAGAGCACCGCCATTATTTCGGAAGCAACGGTTATATCAAAGCCGTCCTCCCTGGGAACTCCGTTGAGTCTGCCGCCCAGACCGTCGGTAATATAGCGGAGCTGACGGTCGTTCATGTCAACACAGCGCTTCCAGGTTATTTTTCTAACATCAATTCCCAGCTTATTTCCCTGATGAATGTGGTTGTCAAGCATTGCCGCAAGAAGATTGTTTGCGGCGCCGATTGCGTGAAAATCGCCCGTAAAATGGAGGTTTATATCCTCCATGGGAACAACCTGAGCGTAACCGCCGCCTGCCGCTCCGCCCTTAATTCCGAAAACAGGGCCGAGGGACGGTTCTCTGAGAGCTACGGTAACGCTCTTTCCGATTTTTTTAAGACCGTCGGCAAGACCGATTGTAGTCGTAGTCTTTCCCTCTCCTGCCGGGGTTGGGGTAATGGCGGTTACAAGCACCAGCTTTCCGTCCTTTCTCTGCTCCTCGCTAAGCAGAGAAAGGTCGATTTTCGCCTTATAATTGCCGTACTGCTCAATATATTTTTCGTCCACTCCCGCCGCCTTGGCAATTTCTTTAATATGCTTCATTTTGCAGCTTTGAGCAATCTGTATATCAGTCATTACGCACCTCGATTAAGCTTTAGCGTTTGTCGTCTTCAAAATTACGTCGTGAGAGCCGCCCTCAACAATGCTTGTTGCGGAAACAAGAGTAATTCTCGCATTCTTCTGAAGGTCGGAAATATTCGTCACGCCGCAGTTGCACATTGTGGATTTAACCTTGTAAAGGCTTTTTTCAACATTATCGTGAAGCGAGCCTGCATAGGTTACATAGGAGTCAACACCCTCCTCGAAGGAAAGCTTTGACTTTCCGCCGAGATCATATCTCTGCCAGTTTCTCGCTCTGTTGGAGCCTTCGCCCCAGTACTCCTTAACATAAGTTCCGTTGATGTTGAGCTTCGGAGTCGGGCTTTCGTCAAATCTTGCAAAATATCTTCCGAGCATGATAAAATCTGCGCCCATTGCAAGAGCAAGAGTCATGTGGTAATCGTGAACAATACCGCCGTCCGAGCAGATAGGAATGTAAATTCCCGTCTTTTCATAATACTCGTCCCTTGCTGCGGCAACCTCAATAAGAGCTGTTGCCTGACCTCTGCCGATACGCTTGGTTTCAC
>JBJESI010000099.1:0-2343 GCA_051882715.1 Oscillospiraceae bacterium | reverse complement strand
CGGGTGCGCTTTCGATAACAATCTTGTCGCCTTCCTCAGCGGTAGGTATATTTGCTTCATCACAAGTAAAGTTATCCTCCCAAGAGCCGAGGCTCTGCTCGCCCTGCCACAAAACGGTTTCTTTTCCTGTAACCTCGGAATCGCTGTCATCATCTACGATATGCTGGTCTTCGCCCAAATAAGGATTTACGATTTCCGCTAATACTGCATAGCCTGCTGCATTCGGGTGGAGTCCGTCAAATACATAATCGGGATTGCAGAAGCCGTCTTCCTGTACGAAGCTTGAATATACATCAATATAAGTTGCGTTTTCGTACCTGTCGCAGAGTTCCTTAAGCAATTCACCGTAGCGAACAATCTTAGCTTTTGACTCATCATCCGAATAGAAAACAGGTGTTGTAGGAAGAACGCTTATTGCAAACAATTCCGCATCCGGATATGCTGCAAGAATTTTATCAAACATCTGTGTATAGTTGTTGATGTAATCAACCTCGTTTACACCGTGACCGATGTCGTTGATTCCGCAAAGGAATACATATTTGTTGTACTCTCCGGCAATAACATCATCAATTCTGTTTACAAGATGAGTTGTATCCTGACCGCCGATACCGTAGTTTGAGCAGTCGTGTCTGTTAAGGATAGTGTTGAAATCGCCGTACAAATTCTTTACATTGTGGACAATACTGTCGCCGATGAATGCGATTCCGCCCTTAGGTCTTATCCATTCTCCCGAAGTGTTATCCACAGGAGCGCCCTCGCCTGCAACATACGCAAGTCTCTTGAGGATTGTTGTAGTTGTTTCCGACGGATAAACTGAAATCTGGTCAAGTCTCTTGAAGTTTGTTCCGAATTTCTTTGCAACATCTTCATAGGTGAATATTGATCTGTATTTGCCTTCGGAAATCTCCGTTGTTGAGCTCGGATATACCCATGCCCAGCTTGTTGCGCCTGAATGACTTGCAATACCGAGAGAAATATCTCCCTCTTTGCCTTCATATTCAACATAGAAATAACTGCCTTCGTTAATTAAGGAAGCGTCGAATTGACCGCCTACATGCTTTGTGTAAACAAAAGCACATGATGCGCTTGTTCCCACAGATGACGCCGAGCCCTTGAAGAGGTATTCTGTGGGGTTCATTTCGTCTTCGAGAGGATATCCGACCCATGAAAGCGATTTAAGAGTAACGCCTGAGCCCATCGTGCCTACCGTGATTGCGTCAACATCCGAAAGGTCGTAGCAGGTTCCCGGCTTTGCCGATGAAGCGTTATAGTTCTTTGAGTACTCATTAAACAAATCCTCGTAGCTGAAGGTTGAATAATAAGTTCCGTCTTCATTCTGTCCCGTTTTCTTTGCAATGTTTACGCTCGACCATGATGATGTTGTCCATTCGGAAACCGCCATATAAACCTGGTCTGCGCTTGTTCCTTCATATACTACCTTGAAGTAGCCGCCGGCAGAAATTTCTGTTGGGTCGAATACTCCGTTAGAGTTTGATGTACGGAAGCTTTCGATTATTGACCAAGCATTTTCCTGAGTGATGCTGCCCTCAAAAATTATCGTTTCAACAAGTCCTTCCGGTTCAACATCACTGTCCGAGGTAATATCTCCGCTTGTTTCATTTTCTCTATCAGTGCCATCAATGGATGCACTGTCAACAGCAGTCAGCGATTTTATTATTAAATTATAGCCTGTTACTACCAAACCGGCGTTTGCTATTGCCGTGCGGTCAGCGTCAGTGAGTTCAAGAGTAAACTCTCCTGACTGTTCGGTGAATACATAAAATCCGTCGCTGTTTATCATTGAATTATACGAAGTTGTCATATTTGAAAGCTTCGGCCATCCTGATTCAGCCGACTGAAAAGTCAATGAGCCGTACGAAGTTAAATCGCCGAGTTCATACTCAATTTTCAGTGCCGAGTCGCTGAGGTCCGGAACATTTGTAGATTCTAAATACAAAAAGTCTTCCCAGTTTCCGGTGTCCTTTGTGCCTTCAAAAATCGTCTGATCGACTGTCGCAAATGACATAAGAGACAAATTTGTCAGCATCATTGCCGAAACAAGTGCGCTGACAAGTGCACGCTTGAAATGCTTTTTTGCTTTCATATTGTTTTAGCTCCTTTATTATAAATTTGCAGGTTTCCTTGCAACTTCATAATAACTCTTTACGCTGAACAAAAAAAGCAAGTAATACTTGCAAAGAATATTTTTCTTTAAAAACCTCTCTAAGAAAGAAAATGCGGCAGACTTTCTGCCGCAAATTTATGTTTTGATATTTTTATATTTTTTATAATACCTTATCGGTATTTTGTGTTATCGCAGTCTCGGTTTATTCTTACTAATAC
>JBJESI010000098.1:0-2348 GCA_051882715.1 Oscillospiraceae bacterium | reverse complement strand
TTCCTGCTTTACCTTGTGGTCGATTACGTGCCTTGAGGCAAGCTCTTTTGTTATTTCGTCAACGGAAATACCCATTTCGACCATAAGCACAAGTACATGATATGTAAGGTCTGCGATTTCGTAGATTGTTTCTTTCTTGTCATCGGCCTTTCCTGCGATGATGACCTCCGTACATTCCTCGCCGACCTTTTTGAGAATTTTATCAATGCCCTTTTCAAAAAGGTAGGTTGTATACGAGCCTTCCTTTTTCTCGGTTTTTCTTCCCTCAATAAGCTTAAAGAGTCCGTCGAGAGAGAATTCGCTCAGTTCATCGCTTTCCCATATAACATCATTAAAGCAGGAGTCTGCGCCCGTGTGGCACGCAGGCCCGTCTTTTTTTACAAGAACCGTAAGAGCGTCGCCGTCGCAGTCTGCGGTAATGCTTACAATATGCTGGTAGTTTCCGCTTGTTTCGCCCTTAAGCCAAAGCTCCTGCCTTGAACGGCTCCAGAAGCAGGTAAGCCCTTTTTCCATGGAAATTTTAAGACTTTCACGGTTCATATATGCCAAAGTCAGCACCTTTTTTGAATCTGCGTCAACAACAACTGCGGGAATTAAGCCCTTTTCGTCAAATTTAAGCTTTTCAATGTCAATCATTTTTACACCCTCACAATAATATTATTCTTTTTAAGCTCATTTTTAAGGTCTTTTATGCTTACCTCTCCGAAATGGAAGATAGAAGCCGCAAGACCTGCGTCGATGTCGGGGATAGCCTTAAACAGCTCTGTAAAATGAGCGATACTGCCTGCGCCCCCGGAAGCGATTACGGGTACGCTTACAGCGTTGCATACCGCTCTCAGCATCTCAATATCAAAGCCGCCCTTTACGCCGTCGGTATCTATGGAGTTAACAACAACCTCGCCTGCGCCGCTGTTAACACAGCGCTTAATCCATTCGATTGCTTCCATTCCCGTGTTTTCTCTGCCGCCCTTTGCAAAGACGCAGAATTTCCCGTCGACACGCTTTATATCGGCGGAAATAACAACGCACTGATTTCCGTATCTTTTTGCCGCCGCTTCAATCAAATCAGGATTTTTTATGGCGCCGGAATTAACGCTTACCTTGTCCGCTCCGCATTTGAGAACCCTGTCGAAATCCTCAAGAGTATTTATTCCTCCTCCGACGGTAAGAGGAATGAAGATTTTGCTTGCCACCTCGGTTAGAATGTCCGTAAACAGCTTTCTGCCCTCCGCCGATGCGGTTATGTCGTAAAACACAAGCTCGTCGGCGCCGCTTTTGCTGTAAAACTCCGCAAGCTCCACTGGCGAGGAAACATCGTTTAAGCCCAGAAAATTTACGCCCTTAACAACTCTGCCGTCTTTCACATCAAGGCAGGGGATAATTCGTTTTGTAATCATTTTGCCACCTCGATTGCTTCTTTTATATCAATAGCTCCCGTGTAATAAGCCTTTCCGATAATCGCTCCGTAAAGTTTCATTTCGGCAAGAGCTTTTACATCATCAAGCGTCGAAACCCCACCGGAGGCGATAATGTCAACGCTGAATTTTTGAGAAAGCTCCCTGTAAAGCTCACGGTTTGTACCTTTCATTGCGCCGTCCTTTGAAATATCGGTGCAGATTACCGTGGATACTCCGAGAGCCTGCATTTTTGAAAAAAACTCATCGCAGGTGATGTCCGAGGTTTGAGTCCAGCCCTTTATGGCGATGCAGCCGTCTTTTATGTCAGCGCCGACTGCAATTCTTTCTTTGTACTTTGATACTGCGCTTTTAAGAAACTCTTCGTCTGAAACCGCCGCAGTTCCGAGAATGACGCGGTTTACGCCGGCGCCAAGATAAGCGTCTACCGTTTCCATGCTCCTGATGCCTCCGCCCAGTTCCACAAAGAGGTCGGTTTTGCTGACTATTTCTTTAACGGTCTCTATGTTCGGAGTTGTTCCGAGCTTTGCGCCCTCAAGGTCAACCATATGTAAAAACCGAGCGCCGCTTTTCTGAAAATCCAAAGCAACCTCAAGCGGATTTTCGCTGTAAACGGTCATTTGGCTGTAATCTCCCTTAAAAAGGCGCACAGCCTTGCCCCCGTATAAGTCTATTGCAGGAAAAATATTCATATCTTAACCTCCAAGCTCACAGAAGGCACGGAGAATATTAAGTCCGACCTCTCCGCTTTTTTCGGGATGGAATTGACAGCCGATAACGTTTTTATCGGCAACCGCTGCGGTGAGCATTGCGCCATATTCTGCCTGTGCGATTACATTTTTTTCGCAGTTTGCTCCGTAATAGGAATGTACAAAATATACGCAGTCGCCCTCGTTTATGTACTTGAAAACAGGATGCTTTTCTCCGCAGAAT
>JBJESI010000097.1:0-2351 GCA_051882715.1 Oscillospiraceae bacterium | reverse complement strand
CAAGGTGAGGAATTGCGATAACGCCCTTTTCGCCGATAAGAGTATCGTTGGGGAAATCAGTTACATAGCAGGCAACCTTTTCGTTTGCAAGCGCTTCAAGAATATCGCCGCTTACAAGCTCGCCTCTTGCGAAGTTGAGAATTCTTACTCCGTCCTTCATCTTTGCAATGCTTTCAGCGCAAACTACGCCCCTTGTTTTGTCCGTAAGAGGAACATGGAGAGTAATGTAGTCGCTTGAAGTGAAAATCTTATCAAGATCGCTTGTGTATTCAACCTTGCTTGAAAGGTTGAAGGCGCCTGTTACGGAAAGGAAAGGATCGTAGCCGATTACATTCATTCCCAAGTCAATCGCCGCGTTTGCAACCAAAGCGCCGATTGCGCCGAGTCCAATAACGCCCAGAGTCTTGCCCTTGATTTCAGGCCCTGCGAACTGGCTCTTGCCTTTTTCAACAAGCTTGCCTACCTCGTCGCCCTTGCCTTTAAGGGTTTTAGCCCAGTCGATAGCGTCGATTACCTTTCTTGAAGAAATGAGCATTCCCGTGATAACAAGCTCTTTAACCGCATTTGCGTTAGCGCCCGGTGTGTTGAAAACCACTACGCCGTTTTCAGCGCATTTGTCAAGAGGAATATTGTTTGTTCCTGCGCCTGCACGGGCAATAGCCTTTAAGCTTGCGGGAATTTCCATTTCGTGAAGAGAAGCCGAACGAACCAGTATGGCGTCGGGAGCGGCTGTTTCTTCTGTTACGGTGTAATCGGTGCCGAAGTTGTCAAGACCGACCTTGGCGATTTTATTCATTGTTTTAATTGTATACATTTGAGTTCTCCTTAAAAAGAATTACGCATTTTCTTCTTCAAATTTCTTCATTACGCTTACGAGCTTTTCAACGCCCTCGATAGGCATAGCGTTGTAAATGGAAGCTCTCATACCGCCTACCGTGCGGTGACCCTTGATGTTCACGATGCCGTTTTCCTTGCAAACTGCGATGAACTTCTTGTCAAGCTCCTCGTCGCCGGTTACGAAAGGAACGTTCATAAGGGAGCGTGAATCCTTTTCAACGGTAGCCTTGAAAAGCTTTGAACTGTCGAGGAAATCGTAAAGAATTTTCGCTTTCTTTTCGTTGTGAGCCTTCATTGCTTCAAGGCCGCCCATTTTCTTAATCCACTTGAACACCTTGCCGCAGATGTAAATTCCGTAGCACGGAGGTGTGTTGTAGAGAGAATCGGCGTCGGCCTGAGTTTTCCATTTAAGCATTGTGGGTGTTCCCTCAAGAACATCGTCTGTAATAAGGTCCTCGCGGATGATGGCGATTACAACGCCTGCCGGTCCGACATTTTTCTGTACGCCGCCGTAAATAACGCCGTACTTTGTTACGTCAACAGGCTCTGAAAGGAAGCAGGACGAAACGTCCGCAACAAGAGTTTTTCCCTTTGTGTTGGGGAGAGTTTTAAACTTTGTGCCGTAAATCGTGTTGTTCTCGCAGATATAAACATAGTCTGCGTCCTCGGGAATATCAAGATCGGAGCAGTCGGGAATGTAGGAGAAGGTTTTATCCGCCGAGGAAGCTACGGCAACCGCTTCGCCGTATTTCTGAGCCTCCTGATAAGCCTTCTTAGCCCACTGGCCTGTGATTATGTAAGCCGCTTTTTTGTTCTTCATAAGGTTCATGGGAACTGCCGCAAACTGCTGTGAAGCGCCGCCCTGCAGGAAAAGCACCTTGTAATTGTCAGGAATATTCATAAGGTCGCGGATATCCTGCTCTGCCTCCTTGATAATATCGTCAAAGGCCTTGGAGCGGTGGGACATTTCCATTACGGACATTCCGGAATCCTTGTATTCAAGCATTTCGCTTGCCGCTTCTTTTAATACCTCTTCCGGAAGAACAGCCGGACCTGCGCTGAAATTGTAAACTCTTGACATGTTATTTCCTCCAATAGCTATATATGAATTTAAAATATGTCCTGTAAATTTTATTCTACCATATCCTATTTTCATTTTCAATCGGTTTGCCGAAAAAATTTCAATATTTACTCTGTTTTTTTACCGTCTTTTACCGAAGCCCGCTGTTTTTTCAAAGCCGCCTTCAGCTTTTTGCTCCGCTTCGGATAAAATGCCGCCGTAACCGCCGCCGCTATTCCGAGAAGCGACAGCGCCGCTCCCGCAGGTAAGCCGTCGGGAACAAAGCTCATTTTCACGGTATGCTCGCCTGCGGCAACGGGAATTGCAAGCAGACTGTCGGCTATGCAGACCGCCTCGGTTTTTTTGCCGTCAACCTTTACCCTCCAGCCCTTTTGGTAGGGAATCGAGGTATAAATATATCCGTTATCGGCACAGCTAACCGTCATTTCAAGCT
>JBJESI010000096.1:0-2353 GCA_051882715.1 Oscillospiraceae bacterium | reverse complement strand
AGGCTGAAAATCCGGATATGATTGCTGTTCTTGCAGGCTTTGGCGATAAGGGCGGAAATTTTGTCTGCGTATGCGGCAAGGACGCTGTTGCCAAGGGCGCTCATGCAGGTAAGATTATTCAAAAGGTTACCGCCGTTACAGGCGGCAAAGGCGGCGGACGTCCCGATTCCGCAATGTCCGGTATGGGCGACACAGCTAAGGTAGACGAAGCTCTTGAAGCTGTGGGCAAAATAGTTGCTGAATTTGTTAAATAGGAGAGTAAAAATGGACTGTATTTTTTGTAAGATAATATCGGGCGATATTCCTTCCTCTAAGGTATATGAGGACGAAACGGTTTTAGCATTTAATGATATAAATCCCGTAGCGCCCGTTCATATCATAATCATTCCTAAAGAGCATATTGAGAATGCAGGGGAAATTACTTCTGAAAACTCTGCGGTTGTAGCGCATATTTTTGAGGTTGCCTCGCTTATTGCAAAGGAAAAGAAGCTTGATAAGGGATTTAGAATTGTAACGAACTGCAAGGAGGACGGCGGTCAGACCGTAAATCATCTTCATTTTCACCTGATAGGCGGAAAGAAGCTTGATATAAAAATGGGCTGATTTCGGAGGTGTAAGAAATGGTGCGAAAAATGGCGGTAATAGGTCTTGCCTATATTTCCGGTCTGTTTATCGCATCATTTTTCTCTTTTTCTTTTAATTATCTTTTGGGAGCTGTTTTTGCAGGACTCGGAATATTGCTGTACATATATTTTCGGCGTGACAGGCGCTCGGCATGGGGAGCGTTCTTTACGGCTCTGGGTATTGCTTTTGCCGTATACGGATTCTATGACAAAGCAGTTTACAGCGAGATTATATCACATTCGGGCGAGGAGGTTTCTCTTACCGCGAGAGTTGTTGATGTGGCAGAAAAATCCTCCGATTCGCAAAGCTACGTCCTCTCGTCCGAGCTGTCAGGCAAAAGCGTGCGAATTTCGGTTTACACAAGTGATTTCTACGCTGATTACGAAAGCGAGATTACGGGCGTATTCAGATTGTATCTGCCTGAGAATAATCAGTATTTTAATCAAAAGGATTACTATAAGTCAAAGGGAATATATCTTTGCGCCGATACGGTTCGTATTGACGAAATAAAAGAACATAAAAATCTTGTATATTATACAAGAAAGTATTCCGATACTTTAAAATCACGTATAATTAAGCTTCTCCCAAACGAGAGCGGAGGTTTGCTCATTGCTCTTCTTACGGGTGACAGGCAATATTTGTCCGCAGATTTGAATTATTCGCTGAATGCTTTGGGTATTTCGCATATTGTTTGTATTTCAGGCTTTCATCTGTCGGTGGTTGCGTATCTGATTCTACTTCTTACAAAGAGATTAAGAAAGGCAATTTCCATACCGATAATGCTTGCTTTTTGCACGCTCTATGCTGTTTTTTCGGGCTTTCAGATTTCCTGTCTGCGTGCTGTTATTATGGTCGCTGTTTTTTACACTGCACAGCTTTCCTCGCGGCGGGCTGATACCCTTAATTCGCTGGGAATTTCGGCTTTCTTACTCACCGTGCTTACGCCGTACGCCGCAAGGGATATCAGCTTAATTATGTCGCTTTGCGGAACGTTCGGAATTGCCGTCTGCGGACCGTCGCTCAACTGTTATTTAAGCTCCAAAATTAAATCGAATTTTCTTAAACGAACAAGAGAAGGGTTTTTCTCAGTGGTATGCGCTTCCGTTTGCACTGCGCCTGCCGCAATTTTTACCTTCGGCGGAATTTCGCCGGCTTCTGCATTTACCACGATGCTTGCAACGCCTTTTTTCTCAGTCGCTGTCTGTGCGTGCATTATATTTGCTCTAAGCGGAGGAACTGCGGGAATACTTTTAAAGCTTGTCTCGTATCCTCTCTATTTTCTGATTTTACTGTTTAAAAAAATAGCTCAGTCGGATATAGTGTACCTTTGGATAAACGAAAGCTCGGTTTACCTATGGCTTGCAGTGACAGTCTGCGCCGTAGTTTTGATAGCGGTATTCTTTAAAAGCTGGGGAAAAATACTTTCGTTTTTAGCCTTGTCAGCGCTTATTTTGCTTGCAATGCTTTGTGCGGAGGGTTATAATACTAAAGATAAATATAAAGTCACTATGCTGTCGGACGGCTCTGACGGCTCCGTGGTCGTACAAAAGGGAAACAGCGCCGATATTGTTGTTTTCGGTTCGGGGCGGAAAAACTCCGATAATTTGCATAGCTTTTTAAGCAAATCCGACATCGAAACTGTAAATACTCTTGTTTTCAGGGAGTTTTCGGAAAGTGATATTGCTTCATATAAGGATTTTGACGCTTTTAATATAAAAACGGTAGTTTT
>JBJESI010000095.1:0-2369 GCA_051882715.1 Oscillospiraceae bacterium | reverse complement strand
AAACAGCTTAAAAACAGAATAAGCAGGATAGACATCGACAATATCGCCGCTCCCGGATTTATTGAAGAATTTATTATTGATAACGGCTCAAGCATATTTCCGCAGGCGATGTATTCTCAGCGGCCCGACAGAATAGCGTCAAATCTCACGGACGGCAGAGTATGTCTTATAATCGACGGATTCCCGACGGTATATATTTTGCCCTGCCAGCTTGTCGCCTTAATGCAGTCGCCGGAGGAGTATTCCCAAAATTACTTTGTGGGCTCATCTTTAAGGTTTTTGAGATATATCTGCATCTTGGTTTCGCTGGTTTTGCCCTCGTTTTATATTGCACTTTCCGATTTTAACAGCGAAATTATTCCTTTGCAGCTTGCGATTTCAATTCAGAGGTCGAAAATGGAGGTGCCGTTTACTTCTTTTGTAGAAACAATAGGTCTTTTAATAGCCTTTGAAATTCTGATGGAGGCAGGCGTACGGCTTTCCAAAAGTATAGGTCAGACTATCTCCATTGTAGGCGGTCTTGTTATCGGACAGGCGGCGGTTGAAGCCAAATTTGTTTCTACAACGGTTGTTATAGTGGTTGCCGCAACGGCTATATGCGGCTTTACGATTCCGTCGAGAGACCTTGCAAATACCTTTAGGGTTTGCCGAATAGGAATTGCGGTTTTGGCGGCTATGTGGGGACTTTACGGTATGACTGTGGGACTGCTTTTTATTGCAGTTCATCTTTGCTCGCTGGACAATTACGGAATTGCCTATCTTATGCCGCTGGTTGATACCGGCAGAAATAATTTTCAGGACACTGTTTTCAGATTTAAGGTGAACAGGTTTATTTTCAGACCTGAAAAGCTTGCCTCAAGAAACAGGAGAAAGCAGGTTATAAAATGAGGAAAATGATTTTATTGCTGCTTTGCCCCTTGCTTCTTTGCGCCTGCTCGGATACTATCGACAGAACGGACATCGAGGACACGGTGCTTATCAGGGTTTTCGGAATTGACAAGACAGACTCGGGCTACAAGGCAACGGTGCTTTTTGACGATACAAAGGGCGGTAAGGACGCCGAGCCTAAATACAAATCCGTTGACGCAGAGGGCGTAACGGTGTTTCAATCCTTTGAAAAGGTCAATCAGAAGCTTGAAAAAAAGGTTACTCTTGCCCAAACGAAATTTATAATTTTGGGGAAATCGGTAGCCGAGGACGGAATAGCTCCCGTGCTGGCGTATGCTGCTCGAAACCAGTCGATTAAGCTTGATACCCTTGTTTATACTTTGAAGGATAAAGAAGCGGGTGAATTTTTAAGCGATTCTACCGAAAACGACAGCTTTTTGGGAGATTCCCTCCTCAGTATGCATCAGAAAGAAATGCAGACAATGAACGGTATGGATAACACAGTGGGAGCGATTGCCGAAAAAACCGCAAATAAAGTCAAGGACTTTACCGTTCCGTGCCTTACGGAGGAGGACAAAAGGGTGTTTATCGACGGCTGTTCGGTTTTTGAGGATATGAAGCAATGCGATACCGTGGATTACGATACCTACACGGGCATAGAGCTTTTGATGGGCAAGGTGAAGCTTCTTCCGCTTTATTTGGAGGACGGAACGGGCATATATATTACCGACATTTCATCTTCTCTGAAGGTTAAGGTTGAAAACGGAC
The DNA here is from genome assembly GCA_051882715.1 of Oscillospiraceae bacterium. Lineage (GTDB taxonomy): Bacteria > Bacillota > Clostridia > Oscillospirales > Ruminococcaceae > JBJESI01. The sequence continues at coordinate 713 of JBJESI010000095.1, read as the reverse complement.
AGGTGAATGTTGAGCAGGAAACGGGGTTTGCAACGTCGCTTAAAGAGCTTCCCGCCGACGGAGCAAATGAGACTGAATATAATTCTGACGATGTGGTAAAAATGCAAAACGAATATGTTATGAGACTGATGAATCTTCCCATAGAATATTCTAAAAAAACAGGGCGTGATATAATGGGACTTCAGTTCGTAATCACCTCCAAAGACCCGAAGGGCTGGGAAACCGTTAAGGACAAATGGGACGAGGTTATACCGCAGATAAATTATACTCTTAAAACCAAATCGCTTGTGTCAAAAGCCATTGATATGGAAAGGTAGGGATTATGACATCAGCTATAACCGTAATACTTCTTTTCCTGCCGTTTTTCTTACAGCGCAGGGAAATTACAAAATCGGCAAAAAATATTATTCTCTACTGCGTGTTTGCTGCTGCGGCTTTGGGAGCGGGTCTTGCTTACACTCTGAATCCATTCGGGAGAAGTATTTTCGCCATGATATATAAGCTTATCAATACGGGGGCGTTATGACAAAAAATATTACTTTAAGGCAGGTGCTTTACGCCTATATTCTTATGATGCTTTCGCCTATAATAAGGCATTTGCCCAATTACATTACAAAAACCTCAGGAGCGGGCGGATATGTGAGCATCCTCTTCGGAACGCTTTTTTCGCTGATTATCATTTTTTCGGTAAGATACCTTGTGAAAGCCTTTCC
>JBJESI010000094.1:0-2377 GCA_051882715.1 Oscillospiraceae bacterium | reverse complement strand
ATTAAATACCAAAAATGCCGCCGCTCCCGAAACGGAAAAGCTTCCTCCGAGAATTTCAAGAGTGCTCACTATATTTTCCTTAGCGACAAATCCCGCGCACACGGCGCAGACGCTTTTCCAGTCCCCGAAGCCAAGCGGAGCAAAAAACGAAGCCGCAATTCTTCCGAAAAACGCAAGCATAGAATTATCCGGCAAAGCAAGCCGTAAAGAAAAATCAAAATTAGAAAAAAACCATATAACCGTACTGCCGAGGAAAATAACCGTTCCCGCTTTCTTCACAAACGCAAGCGCTCTGTCAAGGGTTTGGTGCATGACGCAGGACAGCTTCGGAATATGATAAGGCGGAAGTTCCATAATAAACTGTGCGTCGGAAAAGCTTTGTTTTTTCACAAGCCTTGCCGCAAGCCCGGTAACGGCAATTGCAGTCATGCCCAGCATATACGCAAAGGGCGCTACCCACCATGCTCCGTCAAAATAATTTGCGGCAATCAGCACGACAATCGGAATTTTAGCCGAGCACGGCATAAAGCAGGCAGTTGCGGCCGTCAGACGTCTTTGGGAAGAATGTTCCACCGTTCTTGAAGCCATAACGCCCATTGCTCCGCAGCCTGTCGCCACAAGGAAGGACACTGCGGATTTCCCGGAAAAGCCAAGTCTTCTGAAAATATAATCAAGCGAAAAAGCGACTCTTGACATATATCCGCATTCCTCAAGGAGCGCAAGCGAAAAAAACAGCACCGCAAGCTGAGGAAGAAACGATAAAACAGAGCCGACTCCCCCGATAATTCCGTCCGTAACAAGGGATATTATCCTGCCGTCAACGCCCTGTGATTTCATAAAAAGTGATACCGCCGCAGGCAAAGCTTCTCCGAAAATCCGCTCTCCGAGGTATTCCGAAAAACGCTTGACAGGACCTGCATACGCCAGTGAATACACCGCTGTCAGCACCGCAAGCATAAGCGGCAGACAAAAAAAGCGGTTTAACACCACTTTGTCTGCTTTTTCGGAAAAGCCCGCCTTCTTCGGAGGCTTTTTAACGCATGACAGCACCGTCTTTTCGATATATTCAAACCTTTGGGATATAATAAGACTTTCGCTGTCATCTCCGAAAAGTCTTTCACAGCCGCAAATAATTTCGTTAACCTTTTCTGACTTAGTCTTAGGCAAAGAAAGGCTTTTAAGCGTGTATTCGTCCCGTTCAAAAAGCTTTATAAGCTCAAACCGTGAGCTTATTCCCGTTATATTGCCGATTTGACTGAGACAGCTTTCAATCTCACCGCAAAACGGGCGGACGCATACGCTTTTTGCACTGTATGCCGCCCTAATCAGCTCGTCTGCGCCCAGTCCCTTAAAAGCGCATATAAAAACGGCGGAAAGCCCCGTTATCTCAGTTAGCTTGTCGGCATTTATGCTTCCGCCGCTCCTGTCGAGTATATCGGTCATATTAAGCGCAAGCACAAGCGGTATTCCCGTATCGGAAAGCTGAATGGCAAGATTAAGGCTCCGCTCGATATTCATGCTGTCGATAACATCTATTATCACATCGGGCGGATCGTCAAAAAGGCTTTTGCGTGCGGCAACCTCCTCGGCAGTATACGGAGAAAGAGAATAAACTCCGGGTAAATCCGTTATAACCGCGCCGTATTTTTCCGACAGCTTTTTCTTCGGCTCTACCGTGACACCCGCTCTGTTGCCCACATACTCTCCGCTTCCCGTAAGAAAATTAAAAAGCGTTGTTTTTCCGCTGTTCGGATTGCCGGCAAGGGCTATTTTAAGTGCCATTCGATTACCTCCACACCGTCGGCGTCGGCTTTTCTCAGAGCAAGCTCAAATCCCCTAAGACTGATAAGCAGAGGATCTCCGAAGGGAGCGCAGAGCTTGACGGTAACAAGCGTGTCCTTTGTTATACCCATTTCCATTATTCTGCGGCGAAAGCTCCCTTTGCCGTTTACCCGAAGAACCTTGTAGGTCTTGTGCAATTTTGCGTTTTTTAAAGTCATATTTACCACCGAAAAGCAAATTATGAGGCGGACTGCGCCCTCTCATTGAATATATTGCAAGTCCCTTTGAAAATATTCCTTTGTCCCTCTCAATAGGCAAAACAAAATGCGGCAGAGCAACGTCCGCCGCATAAAGTAATATTCTGTTCTGTAAGGTTTTTTCCTACCGTCTTTTTACGACCTTTATAATGTCGTTGATAACGCAAACAAGCGCCGCCGTGAGAACTGAAACCGCAAGCATTGAAAGGCTGATGCGTCCGGCGGTCAAAAACCTTGCCGCAGGCGATACAAAAGCGAATACAAGCGTCAGGATAAGCGTGCATGCAAGAACGGCAATATGCGCTTTAGACCCAAACATTTTAATCAGCGAGGCAACG
>JBJESI010000093.1:0-2391 GCA_051882715.1 Oscillospiraceae bacterium | reverse complement strand
GTTACTTCCTCCTCTGCACCCTAAAATCCACAAAAATTATTTCATTATAGGTGCAAGGCAGTTTTTAGCGAGCGGATTTAGGTATATTCGAGGAAAAGCCGCAGTGAATACTTGCGTATTCACGAGGATTTTGACGAAGAATAGGCGTAAATATGCCGCTAAAAACCGATTGTATTCGGCTCTCTAATGCCTACTATAATTATACACAGAAAAATTTAAAAAACAAGACAAAACTCGAAATATTTATGGACATAAAAGCAATAATAGTAAAGATAAAAAAGTTTATTACACAGGAGATTTTGCAGTGAAAAAATTGATAGCAATACTGGTTCTGACCGCCGCTTTCGTTGCGCTTTGCTATTACGTTCCGAGCGCGGTTGAAGCGTCGGTTCCCAATGTAAGCGTAATAAACGCACAGGTTTGCAAATACAGCAAAACAGTTACCGCCACAGGCGAAGCACTTTACGAGGACGAGTACAAGGTAAAAAGCGCAGTTCCCGTAGTGGTAAAAAGCTACTGCGTGAAAGCCGGAGACGAAGTTAAGCAGGGCGACAAAATTGCAGATATAGACGTAGAAGCCACAAAGGCGGCCGTCACGGCGATGAAATCCGACGAAACCTTTAAAGCGGTATTTGCCGCCGCAGGCGGCGACAGCCTGCTTGAAGCCTCAATACCCGAAGCTGTTTACACGGAGCAAAGCGGAACCGTTACATCTCTCGACTCTCAGACAGGAGAGCTTGCTTTGCAGGAAGCCGCCATAGCAACAATTTCCGACAGCGAAGATATTTACGTTAAGCTTGCGGTAAACGAGGGCGACGCTCCCAAGATATCGGAAGGACAAACGGCGTTCATAAGCGGAAAGGCGCTCTCAAAAAGATACACGGCGACGGTAGATACCGTTTTCCCCACAGCGCGCAAGCGGTATTCGGGAACTTCTGCGGAAACGGTTGTCGATGTTCTTTTAAAGCTTGATAATCCCGATTCGGAAATCAAGTCGGGATATTCCGTAACGGGGCAGGTTATCGTAGAGGACGAAAAGGAGGCGCTTGTTTTGCCGTATTCGGCTATAATGCAGGACGATTCAGGCGAATATGTCTATGTTCTTGAGGGAAACACCGCCGTCAGAAAGGATATTGAAACAGGATATGAGCTTGACATGGGCGCAGAGATTTTAAGCGGCATTTCCGCAGAGAGCCTTGTAATTGAAAACCCTGAAAACACGGAAAACGGCGGATATGTAACGGTGAAATAAATGGAAATAATCAAATCGGGATTTCGGAATATTTTTAAAACAAGAGTGCGCTCTTCCCTCACAATTCTCGGAGTTTCAATAGGAGTTATAACTCTTGTTATAATTTCTTCTATCGGAGAAATCGGCACTCGTGCCATAAACGACGAGCTTCTTAACATGGGAGTCGAAAGCGTTATGGTAAACGTACGGGACAGCAGTTCAAAATCGCTTACCACCTATAACGCAGAGGAGCTTGAAAAAATCGACGGAGTGCGTGAGGCAATTCCTCTGACCTGCTCAATATCAAGAATAAGCATGGCTCGTCATTCCACGGACTGTATGCTGTGGGGCGTGGACAACAGAGCGGAGCATATTATCTCTATGAATGTCCTTTACGGCAGGCTGGTAAACAGAGAGGACGTATCAAAAAACAAGAAGGTATGCGTTATTGACGAGGGGCTTGCTCTTAACACCTATCAAAGAAGCAACGTTGTGGGAAAAACAATAAAAATCACCTTCGGCGGTGTTTACGAGGATTTTGAGATAATCGGAGTTGTGGAATCCGGAATGAGCAGTCTGCAAAACCTTCTGTCAAGCTTCGTCCCGAATTTTGCCTATGTGCCCTATACCACCGTGCAGACTCTGTGCGGAAGAACAAGCGTTGACCAAATTGCGGTAAAGCTTGATTCCGGGGCTGACGAGGACGTGATTTTCTCCCGTATAAGCAAGGCGATGGACAGCGCACTTTGCAGTGAAAACTCCGTTGCGGTAAATAATCTTATCAAGGAGAAGAAGCAGCTTGACAATATTTTAGGTATCGCAACCACAGCCCTGTCGCTTATCGCAGGGATTTCTCTTGTGGTTTCGGGCTTTTCGGTAATGACGATAATGCTTGTTTCCGTAAGCGAGCGGACGCGGGAAATCGGCATAAAAAAGGCAATCGGGGCAAAAAACCGTTCTATCCTTGCGGAGATTATAACCGAATCGGGACTTATAACCCTCACGGGGAGCGTGTTCGGAATAGCGGTGGGAATTATCCTGACCTATGCGGGATGCTTAATCTTCGGAGTGCAAATGATACTCAATATCAAGCTGATTTTGCTGTCGGTGGCGGTTTCATTTGTGGCAGGAGCGCTGTTCGGAGCGTACCCTGCATATAA
>JBJESI010000092.1:0-2400 GCA_051882715.1 Oscillospiraceae bacterium | reverse complement strand
AGAACTATTTTCTACGCCGATTTCAAGGCGCAGTATTATCCGTTCCTTCAGGAATTTCAGTCAAAGCTTCAAAACGGCGATTCGCTGTTCTGGACGTGGACCTCGGGACTGGGCTGCAATTTTATTTCACTTATCGGCTATTATATCTCAAGCCCGATGAATTTGCTCCTTGCAATTATTCCGAGCTCTTTCCTCGTTGAGGCGGTTACGCTGTTCGTGCTTGCCAAATTCGGCTTTGCGGGACTTTTCTGCGGCGTTTTCATCAAAAAGGTCTTTAAGCGTAACGATATTTCCCTCGTGGCTTTTTCGGCTTGCTATGTTTTCTGCGACTTTATGATGGGTTATTACTGGAACATCATTTGGCTCGATACGGTTGCGCTTCTGCCGCTTGTGGCTCTCGGCGTTTACAATCTCGTGTATCTCGGAAAGTACAAGCTATATATTGTTTCCCTTGCGCTTGCCATGATATCGAATTACTATATCGGCTATATGGTCTGCCTTTTCACATTTTTCTGGTTTTTTATGCTTTGGATTAAGCGTCCTTCAAGCGAAGGCTCCAGAAAGGACCTCCTCGTTTCCCTTGTAAAGATAGGAATTTATTCGGCTGTTGCAATAGCTATGGCGGCGTTTATACTGCTTCCTACGGCTTTGCAGCTGGGCAATTCCGCTTCATCAAATTCTACGGGAATAGGCGATTTTGAGATTTACAAGTCCTTCTTTGAAATTATGGGAAACAGCCTTGGCTTCCACAACGCTACAAAAATCGACGGTCTTCCGAACATTTACTGCGGTCTTATATGTCTTGTGCTTTTCACTGTGTTCCTCAGAAGCAACAAAATCAGAAGGGTTGAAAAAATCGTGGACTGCGCTTTTGCGGTGTTCCTTTATCTGAGCTTCAACATAAGCTGGTTCGACATACTCTGGCACGGCTTCCATGAGCCTAATCAGATTCCCGGACGGTTCTCGTTTGTATTCGCCTTTATGATGATTATAATCTCTTACAGAGCGTTTACGCTTCTTAAATACCTGAAGCCCGTTGATTTTGCTCTTATGGGCGGATTTTCACTCATTTTCGTTTTATGCGCAATCTTTTACGAATCAAAGGGTATTGTTCTTTCGGTTTGCTTTATTCTCGGCTATATGGCAATACTTTTTATGTATCACAAAAAGGTTTACGGAGAAGGCGCTCTCACGGTGATTCTCTCCGTTGCGGTTATCGCGGAAATGTATGCGAACTGTTACTCGGGAGTTAAATTTGTCGGAACGGCCGATGTAAATTATCCGAGCAAAAACGAACAGGTGCGAAGCCTGCTTGACTACGCAGATTCGGTTAACACGGAAAATGATTTTTACCGCATCGACCAGACCTACCTCAGTTCCAAAAACGACGGCGTATGGTACGGCTATAACGGCGTAGGTCAGTTCTCTTCCACAGTTAATAAAAACGTTCTCAACTTTACAAGCGACATCGGCGTTATTTCCAGCAAGCTCTCTTTCCAAGGGTATCACACCTCCCCTCTTGCGGAATCGTTCTTAAATGTAAAATATCTTATTTCAAGGGACGGCTTCATGGCGGAGGACAAAAACTTTTCGGCGGCTCAAACCACCGACGGCGTAACGCTTTTTGAAAACAATTATTATCTTCCCATTGCTTTTATGGTTGATTCGGCTTTTGAAACCTTTGACACCAATCAGTATTCGAGCGTATTTGAAGCGCAAAACGATATGTTCAGAAAAGCAACGGGTCTCAGCGGCGACTTATTTACGCTTGTTGACCATTCGGGCTATTCCGCTTCTTCCGGAACAGTCAGTCTAAACGGAAATAGCGGAAACTTCACATATGATTTGGGCAGCAAAAACGAGACGGCAAATATTTTTTATAACGCTCCCAAGGCAGGACAGTATTACGCTTATACCGTCGTCAGAAGCGATACAAAAAATGTTACCGTTAAAAATGACGACTTTACGCATAAGTACGACGTTGACGCAAAGCGCTTTATCTTCCCCGTCGGCGACTTGAAACAAGGAGAAAAGCTCAACTTTTCCTTTGAAATGACAGAAGCGGCTAAGGGTAATTTTGAATTGTATACAGCGTACTTTGACAGCGAGCTTTTCGCCGAAGGAATTGAACTTCTAAAGGACGAGGGAATAAAGCTTTCCTCCTACTCCGACGCCGGAATGGAGGGTACTGTCACCGCAAAAACAGACGGTCTTCTTTACACATCCATCCCCAACGAGGACGGATGGGAGGTTTATGTTGACGGACAAAAAGCCGATAAATTCGTAATTTCGGACACGTTCGTCGGAGTTAAGCTCACCGCAGGAGAGCATACTGTTAAATTCACCTATACGCCTAAGGGGCTCATACCCGGCATTGCAATTTCGGTTGTTGCCCTTCTT